>RDXT01000914.1 GCA_004292985.1 Bacteroidota bacterium | reverse complement strand
GCGGCGCAAGCGACCAGTTTAACGGCAACATTGCCGCCATCGAGTGGAGAAGCGCGGGCTATACTCATCGCCGGGCCTATACTTACACCTACGACAAGCTCAACCGCCTGCTCAGTGCCGAGTACCGCGAAACGACAGGTGCCTGGACGTCGGCTACCAACATAGACCGCTTTAAAGAGCAACTGAGCTATGACAGAAATGGCAATATCACCACGCTGAAGCGCTGGGGGAAAACTTCTACCAGCAACTGGGGCCTGATGGACGACCTCAGTTATAGTTATGATCCGGGCGGACTTGGGGAGTTTTTGGGTAACCGCTTGATTTCCGTGGACGATAATGATGGCACCAGTCAGCCCAGCCCCATAGCAGGGGTAGATCACTTCACGGAACCGCTGGGACAAACACCTATCGGCACCGCAGAATATACGTATGACGGCAATGGAAATATCATTTCAGACTTGAATAAGGGCGTTGCTATTACCTACAATCATATGAATAAACCCACTCAGGTACTTTTTACTGCCGGGGTGAATGTGAATAAAAAACTTGTCTATATCTACGATGCCAGTGGAACAAAACTCCGGCAGATCCAAATAGAAGCAAACGGCACAACGAGTAAAACTACCGACTATATATCAGGTATTCAATACGAAAATGGCGTACTCCAGATGAAGCAGACCGCTACGGGGCGTATCCGGGTAGCTGGTACGGCGATTGTATATGAGTGTAGCGCTGAAGCCTTACAGGAGGATCATTACTATGCTTTTGGCCTGAAGATGAGCGACGGGGTGGGCACGACCGCTGCCCCTCCCCATCAGTACCGATATAATGGGAAAGAATATCAGGACGAGTTAGGACTGGCCTGGTATGACTACGGCGCACGTATGTATGATCCGAGTATCGGAAGGTGGAATGGGGTGGATGCGCTGGCGGAGTTAGACATAGCTTGGTCTCCTTATATCTACGTAGGGAATAATCCGGTCAATGCGGTTGATTTATTTGGCTATCAGGACAGTATAGTAAACAAAGACGGAAAAAAAGCACCCTTGCTGGACGAAGGGATACCCGTTACGACTATACCAGGAGTAGATATTACACCTGGCCCTAGAGATTCTACAACTCCTTCTTCAGGTGATTCTAATGGTTCAGGTGTTGCCTTTGGAATGTTCGGAGCTGCTGCTACTCTAATTCCAGAATCCGGAGCTGGTGCCGCTGTTCTATTGCCAGAAACGGTGGGAGGAACTGCTACTATTGCGCCTCCCGTAGCTGCGATTTTGGTCGCAGCTTTGGCTGCCTATAAAGCCGAGGAGCTTCTCCGGAAACTGACAGACAAAACATATGTAACATATCGAAAATTTCATCCCGATGGGCGGGTCTATGTAGGGTATACGTCAGGATATGGGAGTCCGGTAGATATTGTGCTTGCGCGGGATATTGGCCACCATATGACAGGACAAGGTTTTGGTCCTGCTTTATGGACAGGCGATTTTGTAACAGGATCTGTTCCGTTGCCAACAGCATCTAAAGTTGCTGCATTTGTCTCAGGCTACGTAATTATCAAAGGTAGAGAACAGCAGTGGATTGATTACTATGGCGGCGCGCTATTGGATCCCAACCGCTCTCCTACCTCTCAATCTGGCAATACTATCAGAGGCGTTGCTAAAAATAACCCATTGGGGTGGCTCTACCATCAGGCATCTAATTTTTACTTCGGATACGAATTAGCCCCTTACACGGGATACTAATATGGCAAAAAGACAAAAAATAGTACCCGGTTCCATAATCGCGATTGATTTAGGGGATGGAACTTTTTCCTATGCTCGTGTGTTAGCGCGTTCTTCTGTAGCTTTTTATGACATGCGTACCACAGGCTTAACAACTCATGTGGATGAAATCATTCATAAACCGATATTGTTCATCACAGTACCTTATTCTTATGCAATAGAAAGGGGGCGCTGGAAAATAATAGGACATGAGCCATTAGAGCCCAGCTTACAAGTGCTTCCCCCTCAACTTACCCTTACCCCAGGCAGGGAGCGTTATTCCACCGTGGATTTTTTTATTTATGAGCCGAATGAGGGTGTTGCGATCCGGGGGCCTTGGAAAGAAGAATACGCATCCTACGAAATGCAAGGAGTCTGGGAGCCAGAGCACCTTGAACAAAGAATCCGGGATCATTATGCCGGTGTAGAAAATGTATGGATAGGTCTGCACAAAAAATATCTTGAATCATGGAAGGCGTACCTTAAGGAGAAGGGAGAGTTATGACGTTCGAGGTCAAAAGCTACCACAACCTGAAGGCTTTATTTGAGTACCATAAGCCCCGAACCCAATTGTAAAACCAAGCACCTGATCCACTTGCCTACCGACTACACCAACGACCAAAGTGGCAACATGGCCTCCGACTACAACAAAGGGGAGAAGTGCTCCCCAAAACCTGGGCAGTCCCATGAGATAAGAGAATCACTTACAACTACGCACAAAATTAATCTTCGCACCCATGATCCGCCGCCTCCATCAAGTCCTGATTTTCATAGCAGCACTTTTGCTGCTTCTTTCCTCTCCATTATCAGCTCAGCCCTGCCTGAACGCAGAGGACGACTATAGCTGGTCGGGTGGATGGACGCGTCGTTTTGTGCGTACGATCAATACCAGCCTTACCCCCTCTCAACCGATCCCCGGCAACAACGGCGATGTATCTGTTGTCAATGGCGAGGTGAAGTTTAATGACGCAGCAGATAATGCGGAGAAGCGCGTATATCGGAGCCTGGGAGGTGTGCTACAAAATAGCTGGAAAATGGAGTTGCTATTTACCCCTACGCTCGGCGGCACTGCGGGAGTAGGCCATGTGATTCTGGGCGTAACCGCAGGCTATCAGGACCCTTATAACGTTGTTCCGGCTACGGCCACCACCAATACCCCTACCTTTGCTGCCACGAACCAGGATGCCATTCTGGTAGAATATCAGTCTCCGCTCAACGGCGTTGCCTCTACCTACTATATCCGGGGTATTTCCAAAGACGGGAGCACGACAGGCGCAGCAACGCCCAATATCCTCGTTGCACTGAACCAGACCTACCGCATTACCCTGGAGCGGCTCTCTGCGACGCAGGCAAAACTCACCGTTTTGCGAACCTCAGACAATGTGATCCTCGGCCAGCCCACCTTTACCATTGCCACAGGAATTACAGAACTGAGCACGGTACAGCACGGATGTATCCCGCAGGGTTCTGCCAACCGCAAACTCACCGCTACCATAGACAACTTCACCCTGGTAGAATGCCCCAACAAGACAGAGACCTACTCCCTCAACCGCAACCGGATCATTCAGGAAACGATGCTCAGGCCTGTGCAGACAGACGCTGCGGTTACAGCCCTTTCCAATGGCCGTGACCGCCAGGTGGCGGTGGCCTATTTCGATGGCCTGGGACGGCCTTTGCAGGAAGTGGGCGTGCAGGGCGGCAACTGCCAGGGAGACATCGTTACCTTTCACGAATACGACGCGCAAGGCCGCGAATGGCGCAAGTCGCTGCCCTATATTGAAGGCACACAGGCAGCAGGTTCCTTCCGCACTGCCGCAAACAGCGCTACGGTAATCAGCTATTATGCTTCGAGCGCAGACTGGAGCAGGGTGCGCCGGGTGCAGCCTGGCAGCCAGGTGCATCTACTGTGGGTACACAGGCCTCGGGTGAGCATACGGTCATCGCCAGCTACGCCACCAACACCACGATCATCAAAGGTTTTGCCACCGATGCCACCAGCGGCACTTTCCCCTTGGCTACCTACAATTATCCGGTCAGTTCGCTTTCGATCAGCAAACAAACCGATGAAAACGGAGCTGTAAGTGAAACGGCTACCGATAAGATCGGGCGTACGATCTATCAGGCCACGGAAATAAGTACGGGTGTATTTGCCTATACCTACTATGTGTATGACGCCTTTGGGCGGGTGCGCTATGCGATCCAGCCCGAGGGCTGGCAGCAGGTGCTTGCCAACAGCAGCCAACTCAGCCAGAGCATCGCCGACAATTTTGCCTTTCAGTACAAGTACGATGAGCGCGGGCGGATGACCGCCAAGCGGGTGCCAGGCGCAGACTGGGTGTATATGGTCTATGACAAACTCGACCGGGTAGTGGCTAC
>RDXT01000913.1:463-3386 GCA_004292985.1 Bacteroidota bacterium | reverse complement strand
TTATAAGCATGTGCGCCTTCGTAGCAACGCCAGCCATAGTTAAGGCCCCCGGCCGAACCCGCAGGCTCAACATTTATCTCCTCATAGATACCCTGTCCTACATCTGCGATCCACATATCTCCGGTAAGGCGGTCGAAGCTGAAACGCCAGGGGTTGCGCAGACCAATAGACCAGACTTCATCGCGTACCCCTGGATCGTTCAGAAAGGGGTTAGACGGCGGAATGGTATAGGGAAAACCTGCATTTACATCAATACGGATCATTTTACCCAGGAGGGTCAGTCCGTTTTGTGCGCGGTTGCCGGGATCGCCGCCAGAGCCGCCATCACCCATCGGGATATACAGGTAACCATCGGGACCAAAGGCCAGATCGCCTGCATTGTGGTTTTCGTAGGGCTGCTCGATTTCCAGCAGCACCAGTTCAGAGTTCGGATCGGCAATGTTGGGATTGGCAGCCGTCGTCTGAAAGCGGGAAACACGGGTGTAGCCGCTCGGACTGCGGGTATAATTGACAAAAAAGTAGCCGTTAAGAGCATAATTGGGGTGAAAAACAAGCCCCAGGAGACCCTGCTCGTTTCCGGTAGAGTTTACGCGCGCATCAATATCCAGAAACGGAGTTGTGAGCATCGTACCATCGGCGTTGATGATCTGAATGGTTCCTCTTTGTTCTACAACAAAAAGACGGGAATCACCCGCACTGGCAATATCTACGGGGCGGTTAAGGCCCGTTGCAAGGGGTGCGAGGGCCAGCTGCGGCTGCTGGGCAAAGGCCGTGTGGCTTGCGGAGAGCAGCAAGAGCAAAAGTACGATATGGCGCATACGAATATGTGTTGGGTAATGAGAAAGCATGATAACATCTCTTACGCAAAAAGAGTTGCTGTGGATTGCAGATTAATGTACAAACATTTATCTGCCCCCTACAAGCCTCCGCCTTTTTTCTTTTTGGGCAGACCAAATTTATCCTTGAGGTTTTTGAGCTGCTCCTGCGCACCCGGTCCCAGCAAAGAATCCACCGCACTACCTGCCTGCTGACCCGCCTGCTGTTTGATCCGGTCGCCTGCATTTTTCAGTGAGTCTGCTGCCTGCTGCTTATAGTTGTCCGCCACGGCCTTGATGCTGTCTTTGGCCTGCTGCTTGATTTCTTCGCCTTTGGCGCGGAGGCTGTCTTTGTTCAGGCTCAGGTCCGTGCCCAGGGCATCGTTGAGCTTATCTTCGGCAGCGTCCACCAGCTGGTCTTTGACCTGGCTGGCCGAGCCTCCTCCTGCACCGCTGACAGAGGGCGATTTGACAGTGCCGCCCACTTTGAGATTTACCTGCACGCGGTCGCTTGTCTGGAGCGCTACGCCCGAAAGGTTAGACAAAGCCCCTATAGCCGCCTGGTCCACCTGCGTCGAAGGCGCGTCAATGTTCACGGTATAATCCAGCGCTCCGCTGATGTTCTGCCGCCCGCCGATGGTCAGGATGATGTCTTTGACCTTCAGATTTACCGGGCTGATGTTGAGATATCCGTTTTCAATCGAAAACTGGCCGCTGATGTCCTTGAGGTCAAAGCCAGCCAGGGCAGGTATTTTTGTCTTATCGGCAAGGGCTGTCAGCAGGGGCGTGTTTTTGATGCCTCCACTGAGCATCTGAAACGCTCCGAGGCTCGTGATTTCCTCCAGCACAGGAGTCATGTCCTGGCGCAGGCGGCCCGAAATACCAAACTCTGTATTGCAGATGCCGTCCACAAACTCCAGCGCCGGGGCAAGCTGTGCAATGGAGGAAAAGGAGGTAAATACATTTTTCACTGCCATTTGCTTCAGGTTCAGGTAGAAGCTGTAGCCGGGTCTGCGCAGGTCCTTGCTGTCATAGGTGCCGCTCATCTGCACATTGGCACCGAGCATACCAAATGCCAGATCGTTCATATTGACGGTCTGATCGGCTATGGCCACGCGCCCCTTCAGGTTGCTGAGGGTCAGCTTGTTATAGATCAGTTGCTGAATATCGGCATTAAGGCCTATATCGAGGCCCTCAGGCACCGGAAAAGCCTCCAGCGGCTGGGCTGGGGTGCTTCCCGCGGCCGGCGCAGTAGCCGGGGCGCTTCCGTCTGTCATAAAGGCATTGAGATCGAGTTTGCGGCTGCTGAGGCTAATATCCCCTTTGAGCGACTGGTTCGGCAGCAGGGCATAGGCCAGATAGTTGCTGAGATAACCCTCCATCGAAAAATCACTGCTTCCCATTCCGCCCTTCACACCCGAAAGCTCCAGGCGCTCCGGGGTAAAATTAACCGAACCACTGCTGATCGTTACGCCATCGGGCAGGTCGTAGTCTGAATAAAAGATATTTTCTGCCTGCATGAGGCCGCTGGTAGGCAAACTGGCGTAGCGCCCGGCTTCTACATCCGAGTAACGGCCCGAGGTGCTGAATTCATCCACCCTGATTTTCCCCTTCAGCTTCATGCTGTCGAGGGGATATACCTGTGTCAGTTTTTCGAGGTCGAGGCGGCCTTTGGCCTGAAGGGAATAGGCCGGATCATCAAAGTTTTCGACGTGCAGTTTCCCTTCCAGCGGTTCACTATCGAGGTCGAAGCGGAAGTCGGGCATATCGAACACCGCTGTGGAGAGTTTGCCATCGGCATCGTCGAGGCGGGCGTGGAAATTGAGGCTGCGCACTTCGGCAGGATATGCAGCCTGTTTGAGATAGCCATTTTCCAGGCTCATCAGGGCGGAAACTTTGGGGAAGGCCCCCGCTTTTTCGTCATATATGCCTTCGGCAGTACCGTCAGCAGCAAAAAGCCCCTTCAGGGTCGTTCCTTCTACCGGAAAAATGCGCGTGATTTCTTCCAGGTTAATTTTTGCCTTCATCTTCCCTTTTACAAAGATGCGGGAGAGTCCGGTGGTATATAGCTCAGCATCAATGGGATTGCTTCCCAGGTCGGCATGCAG
>RDXT01000913.1:0-436 GCA_004292985.1 Bacteroidota bacterium | reverse complement strand
GTTAATTTTTGCCTTCATCTTCCCTTTTACAAAGATGCGGGAGAGTCCGGTGGTATATAGCTCAGCATCAATGGGATTGCTTCCCAGGTCGGCATGCAGGCGGCGAAGGTTAAGGGTGGTTTTTTCGGGTTCGCCTTCCGGACTGACCGCGCTCAGATCGAGGTTGAGGTTGGTCACGGGCGTCGGCAGGCCGGGATATTGAATGGTGGCGTTGTCCACTTTCAGGTTGATGCCATATCCGGGCAGTTGGGTTGCGGTGTAGCGGCCCTTCACAAACCCATCAAATACAAGGCCGCCATCTGCTTTTACGTCTTTAAAGTCTTCGGTATAAGCCCCCGGCACGATCGAAAGCAGGCTTTTAAAGGTCGTAGGCAGGGCGGCAAATTTCATGTCAAACACCATGTCTTCCCCTGGCATCTCAAACCACCCGTCGAGG
>RDXT01000912.1 GCA_004292985.1 Bacteroidota bacterium | reverse complement strand
GATGCCTGCCGATCCTTCGCAGGTAGTCCGGGCTACGGTGGAAAACAATGAATATGTGCTGCTCGAATGGGAGCTTGTGCCTGTGGAAGATGCGAAGGACGTGGTCGTGCAGCGCGACGAAGGCTTTGGATATCAGGAGGTTATGAAGCAGGCTTTTGCCGACCCGGACCTGAAATTTCAGGACAAAAGCACCCGCGTGGGTGAGAAATCCTATGCGTACCGTGTATTTGTGGTGGATAGCTGCGGCGACTACAGTCCTGTAGGGCGGCCTGGCAACAGCATATACCTGCAAAGCCGGCGTGTGGCAGGCAGCATTTACCTCGAATGGACCCCCTACAATGGCTGGAGAGGCGGTGTTTCTTCCTACAAGATCGAGTTATTTAACGAACGTACAGGAAACTTTGAGGCGCTGGCGGTCTTGCCGGGGAATGAAGTGCAGTTTGTGGATCAGTTTTCGGACCTTGGCCAGGGCGTACAATGTTACCGGGTCTGGGCCTATGAATCGGGAGGTGCCGGAAGCAGCAGCCTTTCCAATGAGTCCTGTGTAGCCATCGAGCCGCAGCTTTTCACCGCCAATGCCTTTACCCCCAATGGCGACGGGTTTAATGATGGGTTTACGGTCGGCGGTGCTTTCCTGAGCGAATTTTACATGGCCATTTACAACCGCTGGGGGCAGTTGATTTTTGAAACCCGCTCCCTCGGCGATGTGTGGACAGGCCAGAGCCTGCAGGGCGGACTGGCACCCGAAGGCGTGTATGTGTTCAAAGCCAGCGGCGTAGGCTACGAAGGAAGCCGGATTCAGCGGATCGGCAGTGTGACCTTAGTAAGATAAGCGTATCTTTGCGCTGCTACTAATCTATCTGCCATCGTGATACGGCCTCAGATACCGCTTTTCCTGCTCCTGCTCTTGTTTGCCTGCGGGCAAAGGCGCACCTATGTTGACATCGGGCAGGAGGGGCGATTTAGCCTCCGCGCACCGGATTACCTCTATGCGGCAGGCGATCCGGGAGCCGACAGCCTGCTGAGTTACCACAATCCCCGCAGGAATGTGTACCTGATGGTGCGCCACACCCACTGGGATGAGCTGCTGGATGCAAATCCGGAGATGGAACTAAGCGATTATTATGATTTTCACGCAGAAAACCTGCTCCAGGGCCTCGAACTGCCGGAGGCACCGGGACCGGAGGCGGTCGAAATTCATGATTTGAAAGGCTTGCGTGGCCATTTTCAGGGGAAATACAAGGGAGACGACATATATGCCCACCTGATGCTGCTCGAAAGCAATGACTATCTCTATCAGATCCTGTTCTGGTCCCGGCTGGAGGGCAAAAAGCATTACCAGGCCGATGCAGATACCCTGATGAACTCCTTTCGGGAGCTTAGCAACTGACTTTACGCTGTTCCGCTCCGCCGGACTTCGGCTTTTGTGTGTAGGCTCGCGGGTAGTCCGGCGGGGGCGCACCCCAAACAAAAACAGCCGGAAAAAATCCGGCTGCATGTATTACTGGGTTGTTGAGGCTTACAAAGTAGGGTTGTTCTGAATCTCCTCGATGCCATTGCGGACGTCCTGGAGTTTGGCTTCGAGGTCAGAGTCGTCCCAGCGGATCATTTCTGCAGGAGGTTCAGATTTTACCATTTGCTCCTGAAGGACAGGGGCCTTGTCGTGTTTGCGCACGCCGGAAACCGCTGCAGACACCATCAGGATTCCCATCAGCAGCAGCACCGTGTTGAGGTGAATGCGGAAGGGGAAACGTCGTACGGAGGCCTCTGCGAGGGGTTGTACAGCGGGATCGTAGGTTTTAGCGAAAGCAAGGACTTTTTCGACGCTTAGTTCTGAAGGTTCAATGCGAAGCTCGGCGAGGCGTTGTACCACGTCCGAAAATTCCTCGTATCGTTCCCAGAGTTCTTCATCTGTGCAAAGGTGGTCCATGAAAGATTCTCTCTCGTCGCCCTCCATTTCATCATAGAGGAAACGCAGAATATCTTCATCCGAATACTTTTTCTTCATCATCTTGCGGGATAGCATGATCCTGCGCCAGCTTTTTCAGGTTTAGCAGTGCATAACGCATACGTCCGAGGGCAGTATTGATGCTGACATTGGTGATGGCAGCGATCTCTTTAAAGCTAAGGTCGGCGTAGCTGCGCATGACAAGCACTTCGCGCTGTTTCTCCGGAAGCAACTGGATCAGTCTTTTAATGTAACGTGTGTTTTCGTCCATTATTACATTATCCTCGCTGCTATTTTCTGCCCTGCCCAGCGAATGAAAGACATCGTAGTCTTCCGTTTCCCGCTGCACAGGGTTACGCTGCGCCTTGCGGAAGTGGTCTATGGCCAGATTTCGTGCAATGCGGATTACCCACGGAAGAAATTTTCCTTCTTCATTGTAGGAGCCGCCGCGGATCATACGCACCACCTTCATCATCACGTCCTGAAACAGGTCTTCTGTCAGGTCACGGTCCTTGACGATTAGGTAAATGGTGGTAAAAATTTTAGCTTTGTAGCGTCTCAGCAGTTCCTCAAAGCACTGCTCGTGACCAGCCATAAAGCCTTTAATGAGGTCCTTGTCCTGGGTCTTTTTCATTAGCGCCTTCTCCATGACATCTGAATTAGTGAGTCATGTACACGTGTACCATTTGTTGGGAATTAGCAAGTTTCGTGTTGGGGGAAAAGCAACCGGGAAAGCGTAACGTTTTTGCTCTGATTATAGTACAACCAACTGTCTGTTTACCATACCACCTGAGTAAGAAAAATTTGGAAGGCCGCACATGAGTCACATATACATAAAGAATGCCAGAGTCAACAACCTCAAGCATGTTTCGTTAAAAATCCTGCGTAACCGGCTTGCAGTGGTGACCGGAGTGAGTGGTTCGGGTAAATCTTCCCTCGCTTTTGATACACTTTATGCCGAAGGGCAGCGCCGCTA
>RDXT01000911.1 GCA_004292985.1 Bacteroidota bacterium | reverse complement strand
GTACGCAAAGACATGTTTGCCCCTTTCGAGCTGGTTTCTTCCCGGACAGAAAATGCCGTTTCGATCAATGGGGCTGTATTAGAAGCAATTACGTATGAGGTGCGCAGCTTCGAACTCAGCCCTGTCCAGGGAGGCCTGCGGCTGCCACTGCGCTATGCCAACAGCCGCGACACCCTGCTTTTGTGGGTAAGCAGCGACAGCCTGCGGATGATACAGCGGATCGGAACCGTGAGCGAAGATATGACCTACATCGCCGACCGCCAGCCCGAGCGGCTGCGCGACAGGCGCGACCTGGGCCTGTTTTTTCTGGTTCTGGGGGGCTTTGCAGCCCTGGTACTCGTATGCGCCATCGTTCTGCGGCGGCCCATCGAGCGCTATCTGCGCATCCGCCGCAACCGCCAGGACTGGCTCAGCCTTCGCCGCCGCCTGCGAATGCTGGAGCGCGAAACCGAGCAGGGGAGGCTCCTCGCACGCCTCAATATGCTCTGGAAATCCTGCGTGGACCCCAGCGACAAGCTCAATTTCCGCTCCATGACCACTACCGAACTCGAAGAGGCCATCGGCCTGCTTCAGGGATTTAACCCCGCACACAAAGACATTTTTCTTCAGACCGCGCGGGCCGGCGACCGGGTGTTTTACGCAGGGATCCCCCTGGATATGACCGAGTTAAAGCCGCTGATCTGGGGCTACGCCGAGTTTCTGGATGAATTGTTTGCTACCCGCGAACGCGAAATCAAAGCCGGAAAAATCCTCGACCGTATTCAGGTGATGATTTAAATCAGGGAACAGGGTTCAAGGAACAGGGAACAGCTCCTCCGGTCCCTGAGCTTGTCGAAGGGCCGGTCCCGCTTACGGGGAGCAGCAGAAAATTAATCCAGATACAACTCCCGAAACTGCGTGAGTTGCTCCGTATTTCCCATCACAAACAAATAATCCTCATCCGTCAGCGACTCGTGCACTGATGGATTCAGTTCAATTTTACCCGTTCCCCGCTTGCGGCCCAGCACCAGCACGCCTGTCCGGGCGCGGATCCCCAGTTCCTGGAGGGTATGACCCGAAAATTTTTCATGGTTGCGGCAGCTGATTTCCTCCAGATGGAGGTCCGGGCTTCCTTCGCCAGAGATCAGTTCCACAAATTCCATCAGGGCCGGGCGGGTAATGAGGTTGGCCATTTTGCGTCCGCCGATCAGGTTGGGTAAAATCACCTCACTGGCGCCCGCGCGGCGAAGTTTGCTGATCGTAGATTCGTGCGAAGCGCGGGCCACAATGCGCAGCGCGGGGTTTAACTCTCTGGCAGTGAGCGTGATAAATACATTGTCGGCATCCGAAGAAAGCGAACTGATCAGCCCCCGTGCATGGCGGATCCCGGCAGCTTCGAGCACATCTTCATGGCTGGCATCGCCATGGATGGTCAGAGTCTCCTCATGGGCATGCACAAACTCATCAATCACGCTCTGGCTTGTCTCGATGATCACAAAAGGCGAGCGCTGGCGCAGCAACTCGATCGCAGCCTCCCGGCCATTACGTCCCAGGCCACAGATGATAGTATGGTTTCGCAAACGATTCACCTTTCTGTTTACAGTGATTTGTGAAAAGATATGGCGCATTTCTCCCTCAACCAAAAACGTCGTCAGGGTCGTAATGGCATACACAAAGGTACCTGCACTGGCCAGAATCAGCGCCACAGAAAACATTTTTCCCTCTGTGCTGAGTTCGCCGATGGTCCCGTATCCGACAGTGCTCATGGTAATGGCAGTCATATAGACCGCATCCGTGAGACTATAGCCTTCGACCCACATATAGCCCGCTACCCCGCCTGCCGAGATACCCAGCAACAGAATAACCGAGATCAGAATCCGGCGCAAACGCAGCACAGGACGTTGCATAAGGCTTTTTTACAAAAATATACTTCAAACCCTTGCACACCAAGCCGAAGGCACTTATATTTGTGAAACATTTGGGGGATTAGCTCAGCTGGCTAGAGCGCTTGCATGGCATGCAAGAGGTCATCGGTTCGACTCCGATATTCTCCACAGAAAAGGGAATTGCTTTGGCAGTTCCCTTTTTGCTATCTTCGCCCCGTCAATCCCAATCGGCATGTCCGACATACATATCCAACTGCCCGACGGCAGCCAGAGAACATACCCCGCCGGAGTTACCGGTGCGCAGGTTGCCGCCTCCATTTCTGAGGGGCTGGCCCGTAATGCGCTCTCTATCAAGGTAAATGGCCAGGTGCGCGACCTCAATCGCAGCATTGACCAGAATGCCGAAGTACAGATTCTGACCTGGAATGACCAGGAAGGAAAAGAAACCCTGTGGCACTCTTCAGCCCACATCCTCGCCGAAGCCATCGAAGCCCTCTATCCCGGCGTAAAGCTCACCATCGGCCCGGCCATCGAACGCGGTTTTTACTACGACATAGATTTTGGCGACTACAAATTTGGCGAGCATGACTTCCAGAAGGTAGAAGCTAAATTTCTGGAACTGGCCCGCTCCGGCGAAACCTTTACCCGCAAACAGGTAAGCAAAGCTGAGGCGCTGGCGGTATATCAGGAAAAACAAAATCCCTATAAGGTCGAGCTGATCGAAAACCTCACCGACGGGGACATTACCTTTTATTATTCCGGTAATTTTGTGGACCTCTGCCGGGGCCCGCATATTCCTGATTCTAAGGCAGTTAAGGCTGTAAAAATCCTCAGCACAGCGGGCGCTTACTGGCGGGGCAATGAAAAAAATCCGCAGCTCACCCGTGTGTATGCCGTTTCTTTTCCCAAGCAAAAAGAACTGGAAGAACACCTCGCCCTGCTGGAAGAAGCCAAAAAACGCGACCACCGCAAAGTGGGCAAAGAGCTTGAACTCTTTACCTTCTCCGAGCGCGTGGGCATGGGCCTGCCCCTCTGGCTGCCCCGGGGCACCCGCCTGCGCGATAC
>RDXT01000910.1 GCA_004292985.1 Bacteroidota bacterium | reverse complement strand
TGGCCAGCCATCATCAGCACCAGCATCAGGTTGGCCCCTACGGAGAAATTGGTGCCTTCATTTGCAATCACCACGCCGTTGTAGCCGTTTTTCTCCGCGTATTCGATGCCCTGGTGAATGGCCTTCAGTACGCCTTCGCCGATGGTGTTCATCTTGGAATGGAACTCGATATTCAGCACACCGTCGCCAATGTCTATCACCGAAGCGTCCGCATTTCCCAGCACGCGCTTAGGCTCGCGCAGGGTGTCGAGCAGGATCAGGCTGCCCTGGCCGGGGATCGGCTGGTAGGACTTGCTGCGGACATCGTAATAGTAACGGAGGCTGTTTTCGGTTTTGTAAAAGGTCTCGTGTCCCGCAGCGCGCATTTCAAGGACCCAGGGGGCCAGAGTAAGCCCTTCAGCCGCAAAGAGATCCGCCGTTTTCGAAATACCGAGCAGGTCCCAGGTTTCAAAGGGCCCTTTATCCCAGCCGAAGCCCGCACAAATGGCATCATCTATCTGATAGAGGTCGTTGGCAATTTCCGGAATGCGGTTGGACACATAGGCCCAGAGGCCGAGGCTCGACTTGCGCACAAAAGCGCCGCCTTTGTCCTCTGCATCAAAGAGAAAACGGAGTTTTTTGCCCAGATCGGTGGTATTTTTGATCTGCTTCAGGCTCGGCAGGTCCACTTTGATGCCCGGACGGTATTCGAAGCTGTTGAGGTCGAGGGATAAAATGACCCGTTCGCCCTTTTCGTTGCTGGTTTTTTTGTAAAAGCCCTGGTTGGTTTTGTCGCCCAGCCATTTGTGCTCGATCATTTTAGCCACATAGCCCGGAATCTCAAAAATAGCGTTCCGCTCATCGTTGGGGCAGTTGTTTTTCAGGCCATTGAGCACATGCACGGTCGTGTCGAGACCTACAAGGTCGCTCAGGCGGAAGGTACCGGTTTTGGGTTTGCCTGTTGCGGGACCTGTAAGTTCGTCCACCTCTTCGATGGTAAGTCCCAGCTCTTCAATCAGTTGGAAGATCATCGCCATGGCAAAGACCCCTACGCGGTTGGCGATAAAGGCAGGCGTATCTTTACACAGAACCGTTTTTTTACCCAGAAAAAGGTCGCCGTAGTGCATGAGAAAATCCAGCAGCTTCGGATCGCTGTCCGGACCGGGAATCACTTCCAGCAGGCGCAGGTAGCGCGGCGGGTTAAAGAAGTGCGTGCCACAGAAATGACGGCGGAAGTCCTCGGAGCGCCCTTCAGCCATGAGGTGGATGGGAATACCGGAGGTATTGGAGGTAATGATGGAGCCGGGTTTGCGGAGCTGGTCCACCCGCTCGAAAAGGGATTTTTTAATATCGAGGCGCTCGACCACCACTTCGATCACCCAGTCGCAGTCGCTGATTTTGGCGAGGTCGTCGTCGAAGTTACCCGTGGTAATGCGCGAGGCATATTCATTGAGGTAGAGCGGCGCGGGGCTGCCCTTGATCGCTGCCTGTAGAGACTGGTTCACGATACGGTTGCGCACTGCCGGGTGCTGGAGCGTAAGTCCCTGTGCCGTTTCCTGGGCATCGGGTTCGCGCGGCACGATGTCGAGCAGCAACACATCCACGCCGATGTTGGCAAAATGACAGGCGATACGCGATCCCATCACGCCCGAGCCGAGCACGGCTACGCGCCGGATGTGGCGGGAGTTGACAGCAGCAGAAGTAGTCAGGGGGGCAGCGGCTTGCATATAAGACAGATTGTGGGTAGAGTAGAAAAATTGTTATGCTTGCATACAATTTTCGGGAAAGCGCGGGAGAAAAGCAAGGGGAGAAGAAAGTTTGGTTTTGTTTCGGATATGGGCTATATTTAGCCCGTAAATGAAACAAAATAGGGTAACATATATCAGATTCCGGGAGGCCCTGCAGCGTTTTGGCGTATTCTCGCTTCACGATGCCCAAAAGCATTTTCCCGGCTTCGACCGCAAGCGCTTGTCTCAGTGGCAGGCGCACGGCTATATCCGGAAAATCATCCGCGAATACTACTGCTTTTCAGACCTGCCGGCCAGCACGGAGGCGCTCTGGCTGACGTCCAATGTGCTTGCTCCTTCGTATGTCTCTCTCCAGTCGGCGCTGGGGTATTATGGCTTTATCCCCGAAGGCGTATTCCAGATCACGGGGGTCTCTACCAAAAGAACCCGCCTGCTGACAGATGGCAGTCACCAGTTTATGTACCGGAGTCTGAAGCCTGAGATGTACTGGGGCTATCGCCTGATTCCGTGGCAGGGACGCAATATCCGGATGGCGGAGCCGGAAAAAGCGCTGCTCGACCTGATGTACCTGGAACACAGCCTGAGCGAAGAGGCCGACTTTGATGCCTTGCGGCTTAACCGGGATTCCATTCGCGATGTCTGTGATCCCCTGAAAATGGCCGCCTATGCCCGGCAGGCAGGGGGGCAGGCCTTGTCGCATCGCTTTCACACCTTTAACCGATGGCTGTATGCTGAGTCTTGAAGAAATCAAAAAATCGTACCCGCTCCCGCTTCATGCCTTCGGCGATTTTCTGCTGCGGGAGTATCTCCAGTACCTGATTCTGAGAATCATTTACGACTCTGGCTTTGCCTCAAAACTGATTTTCATCGGTGGTACCTGCCTCCGTATTCTGCACAATAACTCTCGTTTTTCCGAAGACCTCGACTTTGATATTCAGGGACTTACGGAAAAAGAATGGGACGAACTGGCAGGGCTGATCCGTGAGGAGCTGATCGCGGAGCTAGCAGCTCTAGGCGTTACGGACGCGACGCCGGATAGCGCCCTCGCGTTGGCGGCGTATCGGAAGTGGGGCCGTGATGCAGCACATCGCTTATATGGAGAGTACTCATTTGTAGTGCTGGATCATCGAAAAGGAGCGGCGCAGCCCTCCTGCCTGATGGTCGTGGATAAAGTCGGCGTGCGTCCGCAGTTTTTCTCTCGAGG
>RDXT01000909.1 GCA_004292985.1 Bacteroidota bacterium | reverse complement strand
ACATTCGGATAGGTAAATCCACCGTCGGTCGAAAGAAGAATATTCACCTGCTTGCAATTTACCGGGGCTACATGTGTATTGGCCACATCCCAGGTGATTTCCTGAAAAGTACCTCCGGTCCAGGCGAGGCTGGTATTGGGGGAGGTAACGACAAAGGGGCCAGCCAGATCGGTTACTTCAAAAGCCAGCTGGTCATAATTCACCCCGCCGCCGCCGCTTTTGTTGTCGCGGGTGGTGAGGCGGAAGGTCATTGTGCGGGCATATGTTACCAGACGCTCTCCGGTGGTCTGGGTATTGTTAATGACGTTCTGAATCCGGGGAAAGGTGCGCGAAGGACTCGTCGAGGGAGCGTTGGAGCGGTAAATGGGGGAGCTTCCCGAAGGGTTGTTCACCGTGGTCGCCGGGCCTTTGTCATACTGCTCCCAGGAGTAGGTGATCGCATCGCCGTCGGGGTCGCTGCCGGAGCCTGTCAGTACGAAGGGAGTCGAAACCGGTACAAAAAAGCCGCCGTCGCCTGCCTCGACCGTTGGGGCCGTGTTGCCTGTGGGGGTGGTTACGGGGCAGCTGTTGCCATTGCCTGAATGGGTAAAGTTGTAGATTTCGGTGAAGCTGTGGGTGTGGAAAAACGCATCGGAGTTGTTCTGAACGTTGTCCGTACCGCAGATGCCCGCATAGGCCATGATGGTGGTACCACTTCCGGGTTCATAGGCTGCACTGGCAGCGCGGTTGCCGCCGCCGCAAGACCCGGCGGTACTGTTAAAGGTGTGGTTTCCGGCGAACTGGTGCCCCATTTCGTGGGCGACATAGTCCACATCAAATGGATCGCCTATCGGAGCCGGGCTGCCGGTAACTCCGCGGGCTTTGTTGTTGCTGCTGCACACGCTGCCCAGGGAGGCAATGCCGCCCCCGCCCGTGCTGAATACGTGCCCGATGTCGTAATTCGCCGGACCAATCCGCGCATCTACGGTCTGTTGGTTCTGGCCCAGCATCGTGGGGCCGTCGTTGTTGGTATAGGGGTCTGTGGCAGCGTTGGCGAAAATGAGGGTGTCGTTATTTTCAACCATAATCAGGCGAACGGCAATCTCTGTTTCGTAAATGCCATTGATCCGGTTTAAGGAAGTTACCATCGCAGACATGGCACCACCCACACCGCCGTGGAAAGCGGTATATTCTCCGGTTGCCGCCACAGCGAGGCGGTAGGTGCGCAGCTCTGATCCCACAAACAGCTCCGGCAGATCGCCTTTCAGCTCTTCGGCGGGCAGTTCCTGTGCCTCTGTGAGGCAGGAAAAAACACCTTTGGCGATAAAATCTTTTTTGTAATAGCAGATATAGTCTTTGCTGCTGTTAGCGCTGTATGGGTCAATGAAGACCGTTTGCGCGCCCGCCAGAATCATCGCATGAAAGCCTTTGCTCGTCATATCCATGCGAAGGCTCGCCTCCGGATGCTCTATTCCCTGACCGGCATAGGTCTTGAGGCCGGGATATTTCCGGGCAAGTCCGGGAGCCATCACAGGGGTTTCCCATACGCGAAAACGCTGTACGCTGCCATCAGGAGCAGGCAGTTCTATTTCGAGGGCCTGGTTGCGGGCAGCGGAGGTCATTTCCATAGGCGCCGCCGACAGTACTTCGCGAAGGTCTTCGACCGAGAGGCGCAGGGTGCGGTATCGCTCCGGGATAATCTGGCGGCCATCGCTGCGGCTGACTGCCGACTCAGAAATATCCTGCCAGACAGATGTCCGGACTTGTGCCTGTGCCGGAATAGTGGCAACAAGGCAAATGATCGCTATGAGCGGGAAAAAGCTCGTCTTCTTCATGTACATGAATCGTATAAAAGGGGCAAGAATAGATAGTTATCAGTTAAAACTCCATCTGGAAAAATACATTTGGAGTAAAGCCCAGCAGGTTGAGGTTCGTACGCTTAATAACAGCCGTATTGTCGTCATTGCCCTCCTCAAACCCCACAAAATAGCGGCGCGCCTGGATATTGCTGCGGTTATACGCATTGAGTACCGTAACACCTGTGAGCAGGGACCACCTCCCGCTGGAGGGCGCGATCTTACGGGCTGCCGACAGGTCCAGGCGATGGTATGCAGGCAAACGCTGGGCGTTGCGGGCGCCAAATTCCAGGAAATAGATGTCTTTGTCATGAGCGCCTGTTGCACCGGGCACGATGCCGGTAGCAGCGGTATAGGGTGTGCCGCTGGCAAAGGCCCATACGGCAGAAAACTCCCATTTACCCGGCTTCCACATATTTACAATATTGACCCGGTGGCGCTGGTCGTGGTTGGCGGCGTAAGGCAGACCTTCATTGAGGTCGGGAAACTGGTACACAACCTGACTCAGCGTATAGCTTACCCAGCCGGAATAGGCACCAAAATTGGCCCGGAAGAGCAGGTCTATGCCTTTAATATCTGCATTTCCGGGAGAAAGCGGCCCCACATCTAAGGTTTCGTTTTCCAGCGGATCATATACAAAGGTATAGGTCAGCAGTCCTTTCTGCCATTTGCGGTATGCCTCAGCTTCAAACAGAAAATGCTTCAGCTCGATGGTGATGCCTGCCATCAGGTCGCGGCCCTGAGAAGGGGGCAGCGAATCGGCATCGGCCATCATCCAGAAATCTTCACCCACCCCCAGATCGTTGTTGCTGATCATGCGGTGGATAAACTGATGGTATTGTCCCGCAGCTGCCTTGAGTCTGATCTGGCGGCTCAGGTTAAGGGTAAGCGACGCGCGGGGCTCATGGTACATTTTGCTGGTGAGCGTGTACCAGGTTTCTCTGGAGCCTGCCACCAGAGAGAGGCATTTAAACAGCAGCGCGTGGTATTCGGCATACACTGTATATAAACTGCCCCTGCGGGTCTTCAGATCGTCTGTCAGGCGAAGGGTATCGGGCACGATGCTGTTCACATCGTACAAATCGGTGCTGCGGGAGGTGCG
>RDXT01000908.1 GCA_004292985.1 Bacteroidota bacterium | reverse complement strand
AAACCGGACCATTTATACCCTCGAAAACTGCGAACTGAATCTCTTCGAAACCTATCAGACCTCTGAACTGGTTCCGCTGAAATTTAATGACCTGGTGGTGACAAGTATGCTGCGGGGCAAAAAAATCATGCACCTCTTCGGCGAACCGGGTTTTGAATACCTGCCCGGCGAATCGGTCATTATCCCGGCCAATGCGCTGATGGAAATTGACTTTCCCGAAGCCCGCGAAGGAAATCCTACGCAATGCCTCGCGCTGGCCATTGACTATCACAAAATCAACAGCATCCTCGACTTTCTTAACGAAAAATATCCCAAGGAAAACCGCAGCGACTTCTGGCAGCTCGACGCCCACAATTACTTCTTTTACAACCACGAAGAGCTGGCCCTTACCATTAATAAACTGATCCATATCTGCCAGAGCACCACCCTCACCAAGGATGTGATGGCCGATCTTACCTTACAGGAACTGCTGATCCGGATTATCCAGTCGCAAACCCTTCAGGCCCTGGAAACCCAGGAGGTCGCCGACAAAAACCCGCAACTGGCGCAGGTGATCTCCCTGATACGCAAGCATATAGGAGACCGCGTGGACCTCAAAACAATCGCCCGGGAAGCAGGAATGAGTTCCGCCTCGCTCTATCGCCTGGTCAAGCGTGAGCTGGGCATCAGTCCGGTGGAGCTTGTGCTGTCTGAAAAAATCAAACTCGCCAAGCAGCTCCTGAAAGACCATCGCATGTATGTGAAAAATGTGTCTTTCGAGGCGGGATTTGAAGACTGCAATTATTTTATCCGGGTATTTAAGCATTTTGAAGGCATCACCCCGGGGCAATACCAGCAACTGCATAACAAAGAGCAGCAGCACCTGTCCTGATCAGGTATCGGCGTACTGCAAGGGGTTTAACTGGCTGAGTTCTTCTTCGGCAAATATGCGCGACTGGGTGAGAAAACGCAGGCCCATCGGGATTTCCAGCGAAAAACTCGATCCCCGGCCGGGTGCCACATGGATATGAAGCTGGGTATATTGCCAGTACTCAAACTGGTCTTTGCTCATCCAGAAATTGCAGTCCTCGATGCTACCGAGGCATACATCGCTGCTGCCCACTTTAAAATCGCCTTCCTCAAAACACATGGGCTGTGAGCCATCGCAGCAACCGCCGCTCTGGTGAAACATCAGGTTGCCGAAGCGTGTTTTCAACTGCTGTACCACGGCCTTTGCCTCTTCGCTGATGGTTACTCTGGGTATCATAGGGAGCTGGGATTATCGTACTGGAAAGATAAACAAAAGTTCCCGCAAACCCCGCGCGGAGGCCTTGCAGGAACCCTTAACGCTCAGCAGCATGTATTAGAAAAAGCCGAGTTTGCTCTTGCTGTACGAAATCAGCATGTTTTTGGTCTGGCGGTAATGGCCGAGCATCATCTTGTGGTTTTCGCGGCCAAAGCCGGATTTTTTGTACCCGCCAAAAGGCGCATGTGCAGGATAGGCATGGTAGCAGTTTACCCACACGCGGCCTGCCTGGATGGCGCGGGGCACCTGGTAAAGTTCGTGGGCATCGCGGGTCCACACGCCTGCACCCAGACCATAGAGGGTATCGTTGGCAATTTCGATGGCCTCTTCGGTCGTTTTGAAGGTCGTTACGCAGACCACAGGACCAAAAATCTCCTCCTGGAAGATGCGCATCTTATTATGACCCTTAAATAAGGTCGGCTGAATGTAGTATCCGCCCCCCAGTTCGCCTTCCTGCCGGTGTACTTCGCCGCCGGTAAGGACTTCTGCCCCTTCTTCTCTGCCGAGTTTCAGGTAAGACTGGATCTTTTCGTACTGGTCATTGGAGGCCTGGGCACCCATCATGGTGTCAGAGTCAAGCGGGCTGCCCATTTTGATCGCTTTGGTGCGCTCGATCACGCGGCTCATAAACTTGTCGTAGATGCTCTCATGCACGAGGATACGCGATGGGCAGGTACATACTTCTCCCTGGTTAACCGCAAAAAGTACAGCGCCCTCGACAGCCTTGTCAAAAAAGTCATCATCGGCGTCGGCTACGGAGGGGAAGAAAATATTGGGCGATTTGCCACCCAGCTCCATCGTCACCGGAATCAGGTTTTCGGAGGCATATTGCATGATGAGGCGGCCCGTGGTGGTCTCTCCGGTAAAGGAAACCTTGGCTACGCGGGGCGACTGGGCGAGGGGTTTGCCAGCTTCGGGTCCGAAACCGGTTACGATATTCAGCACGCCGGGAGGCACTACGTCTTTGATCAGTTCCATCAGGCACATGATGGAGGTGGGGGTCTGCTCGGCAGGTTTTACCACTGCTGTGCAACCTGCGGCCAGGGCGGGTGCGATTTTCCAGGTGGCCATCAGCAGGGGGAAGTTCCAGGGGATGATTTGTCCCACAACACCGATCGGCTCAGGCAGGCAAATGCTGACCGTCGTTTCGTCATGCTCAGAAATACCGCCTTCTTCGGCACGGATCACCCCGGCAAAGTAGCGGAAGTGGTCAATGCAAAGCGGCAGGTCCACGGCCAGGGTCTCGCGGACGGGCTTTCCGTTGTCAATGGTGTCGGCAATGGCCAGATATTCGAGGTTTGCCTCCATAATATCGGCGATTTTGTTGAGCACACCCGCCCGGTAGGCCGGAGAGGTCTTGCTCCAGGTCGCAAATGCCTTGTGGGCAGCATCGAGGGCCAGCTCGATATCGTCTTTATCCGAGCGGGCCGCCTGGGTAAACACCTTGCCATCAATGGGGCTGGAATTGTCGAAATACACTCCTTTGACCGGAGGTACAAACGCACCGCCGATGAAATTTTCGTAGCGGGCTTTAAATTCAGGACGCTGGTACAGCATGATTCGGAGTAATTAGTAGTATGGTACTAAATTAGGCTCCGTACAGGGGCAGGTGGTAGAAGGATTCAATCAAATGATAGCATTATCTATTCATGGCGGC
>RDXT01000907.1 GCA_004292985.1 Bacteroidota bacterium | reverse complement strand
CGACGCGCAGCGGGTGCTGGACTTTGTTGCCTCCGAGCCGCTGGCTCCTTTAGCCAGCCGCGAAGCGCTGAAGCTGATTCACAAAAAAGAGATGCCCCGGGACTAAGCCCAGGGCATACACCTTTATTATATAAAGAGGTCTTATTACTTGTCGTCCACCTCTTCGTACTCGACATCGGTCACATCGTCGCTCTTGGAAGAGTTGCCGCCCTGCTCTGCATGTCCGTTGGGCTGGGTTTCGCCGCCCTGGGCATACATTTCAGTCGAGGCATTCTGCCATGCCGTGTTGAGCGCAGCCGAAGCAGCATCGAGTGCGGCAAAGTCGCGGGCTTTGTGCGCTTCTTTCAGTTCATGGAGGGCTGCTTCGAGGATGTCTTTGTGACGTCCCAGTTTATCGCCCATGTCCTTGATCTGTTTTTCGGTGGTGAAAATGAGTGCATCTGCCTGGTTCAGTTTTTCCACTTCTTCCTTGCGTTTGCGGTCTGTGTCCTCATTTTCTTTGGCTTCGCGCTTCATGCGTTCGATCTCGGCATCGCTGAGTCCGGTACTGGCCTCGATGCGGATGCGCTGCTCTTTGCCGGTGGCTTTGTCGCGGGCGCTTACATTGAGGATACCGTTGGCATCTATGTCGAAGGTAACTTCTACCTGAGGTACACCGCGGGGTGCCGGTGGGATGCCGTCGAGGTGAAACTTACCGAGGGTGCGGTTGTCGCTGGCCATCGGACGCTCGCCCTGGAGTACGTGGATCTCGACCGAAGTCTGGCTGTCGGAAGCCGTGGAGAACACCTCTGACTTCTGGGTCGGGATGGTGGTGTTGGCTTCGATCAGGCGGGTAAATACACCTCCCATCGTTTCGATGCCCAGTGACAGCGGCGTAACGTCGAGCAGCAGCACGCCTTTTACGTCGCCTGCCAGTACGCCACCCTGAATGGCTGCACCTACGGCGACCACTTCGTCAGGGTTTACGCTTTTGTTGGGTTCGCGCTTGAAAAACTCACGCACGAGCACCTGCACACGTGGGATACGGGTCGAACCGCCCACGAGGATTACTTCGTCAATATCTTCTACCGTGAGGCTGGCTGCTTTGAGGGCTTCGCGGCAGGGAGTAAGGCAACGTTCGAAGAGGCTGTCGGCCAGTTGCTCAAATTTGGCACGGGTAAGGGTGCGCTCCAGGTGCTTGGGGCCGCTGGCGTCCATGGAGAGGTAGGGCAGGTTGATTTCGCTCTGCGTACCGCTCGAAAGTTCGATTTTGGCTGTTTCAGCGGCTTCTTTGAGGCGCTGGAGCGACTTGGGGTCTTTGCGGGGGTCCACATTGTGGTCGCGGCGGAACTCTTCGGCCAGCCAGTCAATGATCACCTGGTCAAAGTCGTCGCCACCGAGGTGTGTATCGCCATTGGTAGAGCGCACTTCAAACACGCCTTCTCCCAGTTCGAGGATCGAGATGTCGAAGGTACCGCCACCGAGGTCAAACACCGCAATTTTGAGGTCTTTGTGGGTTTTGTCGAGGCCGTAGGCCAGAGCGGCAGCCGTTGGCTCGTTGATGATGCGGCGCACGGTGAGGCCGGCGATTTCGCCTGCTTCCTTGGTTGCATTGCGCTGAGCGTCATTAAAATAGGCAGGAACCGTGATGACCGCTTCTTTTACTTCGTAGCCGAGGTAGTCTTCGGCTGTTTTTTTCATTTTTTGCAGCGTCATCGCAGAGATTTCCTGCGGGGTATAGGTGCGGCCATCAATTTTGGCTACAGCGAGGTCATTACGGCCTGCAACTACTTCGTAAGTCATGCGATCCGCTTCTTTGCGGGACTCGGAGAAGCTGCGGCCCATAAAGCGCTTGATAGAGCTGATGGTCTTGGTCGGGTTGGCCAGCGCCTGGCGTTTGGCCTGCTCACCTACCACACGTTCGCTTTCTTTAGTGAATGCCACTACGGAGGGAGTGGTGCGTTTGCCTTCAGAGTTAATGATGACCACAGGCTCGTTGCCTTCCATTACAGAAACGCAGGAGTTTGTGGTACCTAAGTCAATGCCTATGATTTTGCTCATGAGAGTGAAAATTAAATCCTGATTGAGTGAGAGAAACTTATTCTACGGAGATACCGCCTTTTTCCTTTTCGGGAGATACCTGCAGAATGCGTGCAAAACGGATGGTAAGTACCCCTCCGTCGTATTTGGCCTTTACCTTTTCGGCATCGGCATCGGGTGGCAGATTGTAGTCACGGATAAATGAGCCAAAAAGCCGCTCCCGGCGTTCGTACTGAGGTTTGCCTTCGGCAGCAGGTTTTTTATCGCCTTTTACCGACAGCACACCATCATTCATCTGAATGCTGACCTCCTCTTTTTTCACCCCGGGCAGTTCGAGTTCGAGCACATACGCATCTGCGGTATAGTAAGCGTCGGTGCGCACCACTACCGAGTCAGCCTCTGTGCTGCCTACCTCTTCCATAAAGCTGCTCATGCGTCGGCCTATTTCGCTGAAGCCTTCGCGGAGGTTTTGAAACAAGTCTTCCGGCCGGTTTGGAGTACTCATACATATATTGTTCATTTCTGCTGTACAATCAGGATGCCATGCAGGGGAAAAGGGCCTTTTTGGCTGTTTTTCTTGTCAATCTGGCAGAATTGACACTCTGACCATTTCTCCTTAGCTTTGATTGCACTAAAAGAACCCTATGAATCTTGAAAATCAGGTGGTGTGGATCACGGGCGCATCTTCCGGAATCGGAGAGGCCCTGGCCTATGCCTGTATAGACGCAGGTGCCCGCGTCATTTTGTCAGCCCGGCGTGCCAGCGAACTGGAACGGGTAAAAGCAGCCTGCGCAAGGCCCGACCGTGTCTATCTATTTCCGCTCGATCTGACTGATACTGAGTCGCTTTCGACAGTCGCGGCAAATGTGGTCAATACCACAGGGCGGATTGACATCCTGATCAATAACGGCGGCATCAGCCAGCG
>RDXT01000857.1 GCA_004292985.1 Bacteroidota bacterium | reverse complement strand
GAAGCACTTTCTGCTGGGAATTCTCTTTGTTACGATTTCAAACATATTTGCTGTTTATCCGGCCCAGATTGTGCGCGGTTCGATGGATATGGTGGGCGATATGCTCAGTGTATATGACCGTACAGAAGGCTCTGCCACGCATGCTGAGGTGCGAAACCTCCTGCTGAAAAGCCTGGCCTTGTATTCGGTCCTCGTGATCGTGATGGCCCTGCTGCGGGGTATTTTCTTGTTTTTTACCCGGCAAACGCTGATCGTGATGTCGAGGCTGGTAGAATATGACTTCCGGAACGACCTCTACGACCATTTCCAGAAGCTTACGCTCTCTTTTTACCGCCGCAACCGCACCGGCGACCTCATGGCGCGCATTTCTGAGGATGTAGGCCGGGTGCGTATGTATCTGGGGCCGGGCATTATGTACACCATTAATACCTTCACCCTCTTTGTGGTGGTGGTGGCCACGATGTTTACCGTCAACTGGGAACTTACCTTATATGCACTGCTGCCGCTGCCCCTGCTGGCGCTGGTGATTTATCTGGTAGAGTCGGTGATCCAGCAGCGGAGCGAGGTGATCCAGGAGCAGCTTTCGGTGCTGAGTACCTATACGCAGGAAACCTTTTCGGGTATCCGCGTGGTCAAAGCCTATGTGCGGGAAGCTGCGACCTCGCGCACCTTTTCAGAAGAAGCCGAAACCTACAAGCGGAAATCCATGCACCTCGCGCGGGTGGATGCTTTGTTTTATCCCATAGTGTCGCTGCTGGTCGGCTGGAGTGTGATCCTGACGGTATGGGTAGGCGGCGAAAAAGTGGTGTATGGCAGCCTGACCATCGGGAATATTGCCGAATTTATCCTCTATATCAACACCTTAGCCTGGCCGATCGTTTCGCTGGGCTGGGTTACAACCCTGATCCAGCGTGCGGCTGCCAGCCAGAAGCGCCTCAATGAATTGATGGCCGAGCGCCCTGAGATTTCCTTCCATCCCGAATCAGGAGAGCCCGTCCGCAGAGCCTTCCTTGCGTTTGACGATGTCTCTTATACCTACCCCGACACGGGTATCGAGGCGCTCAAAGACCTGAGTTTCGAGCTTCGCCCCGGCCAGAAAATCGGGATCATCGGCCCCACGGGCTCGGGCAAATCCACCCTCTGCGCGATGGTGCCCCGCCTGCTGGATCCGGAGTATGGCGAGGTGCGTCTCGATGGACGACCCCTGCCGCAACTCGGCAAAGAAGAGCTTCGCAGCGTGATTGGCTATGCCCCGCAGGATGTGTTTTTGTTTTCGGACACCATCCGCGAAAACATCGCCTTCGGTAATCCCGGCGCAGGCATGGACGAGGTGGAGGTTGCGGCCCGGCGCTCTGCCATCCACGACAATATCACAGGCTTCAGCGAAGGCTATGAAACGATGGTCGGCGAGCGGGGTGTAACCCTCTCCGGCGGGCAAAAACAGCGCATCTCTGTCGCCCGCGCCTGGATACGCAATCCGCTGCTGCTGGTGCTCGACGACGTGCTGTCTGCGGTGGATACCCGCACCGAAGAGGATATTCTGTCAGGCCTGCGCGAATACCGGCAGCTTTACCCTGAAAGTGCCGTAATCATGGTTGCCCACCGCATTTCCTGCATCCAGGATGCCGATATGATCCTGGTGCTGGAGCATGGCCGCATCACGGAAAGAGGCACCCACGAGCAACTGATTGCTGCTCAGGGATATTATGCCCGGATTTTTGAGAAACAATTGCTGGAAGGCGAAACCGCTGCGTAAGGCTCATGGCGAAAAAGGGTATTGATTTTGCAGGAGCAGACCTAACTTGGGCCCCAGTATGAATCGTTGGCTGAAACCCTTTGCGGGTCTGATCCTGTGCTCCGCTCTCAGTTTGACAGAAGGTTGCGGCGACTGGCTGCAACCCGGACAGGGCTGGCGCGATCCGTCGGTGTTGTCGGTGGAAGATGTGTTTGTGCGACCTTTACCCAAGGCGCCTGTCCTCAATTTCGAACAGCATTCACCCCGGATAGACAGCTTTTTCAGGGAGCTGCAGCAGGATAAGAAGTTTAACGGCACTGTTTTGTATGCCGAAGGGGATAAAGTGATACATGAGGGCGCCTACGGCTATGCCGATATGGAGCTTCGGGACTCTTTGCAGGTAAATTCGGTCTTTCAACTGGCCTCTGTTACCAAAATTTTCACCGCAACGGCCATTTTGCTCCTCTGGGAAGACGGAAGACTGCACCCGGATGACGATGTGAGCCGCTACCTGCCGGATTTCCCCTATCCGGGCCTCACCATCCGCCATTTATTAAACCACCGCTCAGGCCTGGCAGATTACAGCTCGGTGGTGGACTACGAGAACTGCGAAACCACCTTGATCCGCCCGCTGGACGTGCTGGATTACTTTATGAAAAAGAAACCGCCGCTCCAGTTTTCGCCCGCGACCGGCTATGACTACAACAACGCCAACTACGTACTCCTTTCGGTCGTGGTGACCTATGCGGCCTGCATGCCCTATGAGCAGTTTCTCAAAGAGCGCGTTTTTGCGCCGCTGGGAATGAAAGATACCTATTTTGTAACACATACCGAGCGGGTGTTGCAGCCTCGCCACACCATCGGCTACCGACCCGCAGGCCGGAAATTTGAAATAGCCGGAGGCGATTGTTTTGATGGCATCATCGGCGACAAAGGGCTCCATTCTACCGTGCAGGACCTTTTCCGCTTCGACCGCGCCTTAAATCAGCAGGAGTTGCTGAGTTCGGGAACGCAAAGAGTCTCTTTTTTGCCAGGAAGTTTTGACCAGTCCGGGGCAAATTATGGCTTTGGCTGGCGCATGCGCGACGACTATCCGGGGATCGTGTATCACTTCGGATGGTGGCGCGGCTACCGGAGCTGTTTTATCCGGGATATATTCGAAGACAGAACGCTGATCATCCTGAGCAATATAGACCAGCCCGACCTTCCCGAAACGTTCTGGAGCGTGTATAATTTTGCCACGGGTTGGAAAGAAAATAATTAATCCTTTACTTTGTTGCGAGATAAATAATGTATGCCCGATGTAATGTTTTGCCGGGACCTACACGCTTTTTATCTGAAACAGGACCTATTCTACTCGCAATGCCCGCTGCCTCTGTTCGCTTTTTGTGAATAGCTGGCTGAGGTATCTTATCGGTCTTTTGTTCCGGAAAGGACAGTTCATGATATGTTGAATTTCATAGAACAGAATTTGTAAGGAATGAAAGAAAAGGTGTTTGTAAATATATGTGAGAAGAAGTGAATTTTCGGTCGCTGTTATACACACAGGTTTTACTTCCTGAAATGATTCGTTCCGGTGCGCGCCCCCCGCACAGAGCCAGCATCTGCCTTTGGGATTCCGAAGGGATTTGCCGGCTGAAGTGATTTTTGTCATCTCCCCGATCGTTTTTTTCAATGAGATTTCGCCCATGGTAACGACGTACGATACATCTGTAGTTCATCGCTTCGACAGCGCGATCCGCCATGAGTGGATAGAGACAAATGGCCTGGGTGGTTACGCCAGCTCTACCATTATCAATGCGCACACCCGTCGCTATCACGGTCTGCTGGTAGCCGCCACGCAGCCTCCGGTAGGGCGTGTGGTATTGCTTTCCAAGCTCGACGAGACAATTCATGCGCAGGGGCAGCGTCACGAACTGGGGTGTAACCGCTACCGGGGCGCGGTATATCCCGAGGGCTATATTTATCAGCAGCGCTTCGAAAAAGACCTTTTTCCGCGATTTACCTACCGGATTCAGAATATTCTGCTTCAGAAAACCATCGTTGCCGTTCATGGCGAAAATACGACCCTGATTTTATACGAAGTATTGGACGCGCCGGCGACCTTTACCCTGGAACTGCTGCCGCTGATTGCTTCGCGCGATTTTCACAACATCGGCCATGCCAACGGAAGCATCAACCCCATAGGCCTGTACGACGGTCAGGTGTTTCGCACCCGCAGCTATGACGACAGCCCGGAACTGTTTATGGGGATATCCCATGCCTGGTATGAGGCCCGGCCCGACTGGTATTTTCACCTGGAATACAACGAAGAACTCCGCCGGGGGATGCATGCGGAGGAAGATCTTTTTAGTCCCGGTCGCTTTTATGTTAATTTATCTGCGGGGGCTAAATTTGGCATCATCGCCTCTACCGAAAACCCTGCGGGCCGCGATCCCTGGGCCTTGTATGAGCGCGAAACCCTTCGCCGCCTGGAACTGATCGAGCAGAGCCGCAGTGCTTCGCCCCTGGTGCGCAGCCTTACCCTGGCCGCCGACCAGTTTGTGGTGCGCCGCGGATCGGGCGAAACGACCATTCTCGCGGGGTATCCCTGGTTCACCGACTGGGGCCGCGACACCATGATCGCCCTTCCGGGGCTTTGCCTGAGCACCGGGCGACACGCAGAAGCCCGCAGGATTCTCCATCTCTTTGCCAGTCACATCAGCCAGGGAATGATTCCCAACCGCTTTCCTGACCACGGCGACCAGCCCGAATACAACAATATAGACGGCACCCTCTGGTTTTTTATCGCTGCATGGAGATATTACGAAGCCACTCAGGATCAGGCATTTGTGCGGGAAGTGCTGCTTCCGGCCTTCCGCGAAATCCTCGACTGGCATGACAAGGGAACCCGATTCCGCATTTGCACGGACACAGATGGCCTGCTGAGTGGCGGCACAGAAGGGGTGCAACTCACCTGGATGGATGCCAAAGCAGGCAACTGGGTTGTAACTCCCCGCCGGGGCAAGGCTGTGGAGGTAAACGCCCTCTGGTACAATGCCTGGGAAATATTCCGCGAGTTTGCAGCCCTCTGCGGAGACGAAATGGCCTCACAAACCGCTTCCGATCGCGCTTTTGCCATCCGGAAGGCCTTTGTGTTGGGATTCTGGAACGAAGACAAACAATATCTGTACGACCTCATAGACGAGCAGGGCGTGAAAGATGATGCCATTCGCCCCAATCAGATATTTGCCGTGAGCCTGCCCTTCCCACTGCTGAGTCCGGTGCAGGCCGCCTCTGTGCTGCACAAAGTAGAAGAAAGCCTGCTGACTCCGGTAGGGCTTCGCAGCCTTTCGCCCGACCATGCCGATTATCAGCCGCATTATAAAGGCGATCGTTTTGCCCGTGACGGCGCTTATCACCAGGGAACCGTATGGGGCTGGCTATCAGGCCCTTATATTGATGCGCTGATCAAAGTCAGAGGCCCGATCGGACGGGAAATCGCCCGCGAGATGCTCCGCAACATGGAGGCGCACCTGCATGAGTCGGGTATCGGATCCATTTCCGAAATCTTTGATGCCGAGTATCCATACGAACCTAAAGGCTGCATCGCGCAGGCCTGGAGTGTGGGCGAGTTGCTGAGGGTCTGCGCAGCGTATAAGCTCATGGAGCCTGACAAAAAGAGCAGCGGCCTGAACACGACAGACCACTCGATCTTTACCCGCCGGGGCATGGCCTCCTATTTTGCGACAGCCATGCCCGAAATCCACCAGCGGCAGGGATTTATCGGAAACTGAGTTACAGCAGGAAAAACAAGACTGCCGAGAAGCTCACCGAAACCACCATTTCCAGAATGCCTGCGCCGAGGTTCTGGTCGCGGACGATTTCGTTTTGCAGATTGGAGTTGCGTAATACCAGACGGTCAAAAACCAGGCGCACCCCGATGAGGTAAATAAAGATAATCAGCACATCTACGCCCACTTCGGCCAGGTCTTCCGCCCAGCTTTTAAAGGTACCCGATACCGCTTTCATAATGATGATGCCGATAGAGATGAGGCCTCCGGCAAATCCTACGCCTGCGGCAGTATTGTCTTTTTCAATTTCGGCATGTACATCGTAAGGGCTGAGCCGCTGGTAGAGCCAGCCGAAGGCAATCAGACAGACCTGTCCGATGCTATAAAAGACGAGCGCAGACAGCAGCCCGCCGCCTTCGCCATAGATGGCCCCCGCAATGATGAGTCCCGATGACAGGTAGCTGGCTGCCTCTACGATGCCTGTGCCCGGATTCTGATCGTGAATCAATTCTTTTTCTACCGAAAAGCGGCTCAGGATCAGGCGGCTGTTAACCAGACGGGAAAGGTGCAGCAGAGCAAGTCCCAGAAGAGAATAGCCCGCTACGGAGAGAAACTCTTCGGTGAGACTGCCGGAAGAAGGAGTTGCGGCTGCGGGGCCTTCGGCTACAGCCCCGGCAAAAATCGCGGTAATCCCCAGGATAAAGCCCGAATAGCTGATCGCAACGGCTTTGTTGTCGTATTCGGTCAGCTGTGCGTCGAGCTGATACGATACCATCAGGCCCTTGGTCCATTTGGCGAGAAAAAACAGGCCGACATACATCAGAAGATACCCGATATGGACCAGCAGGACATCAGGATGGCTCAGGATATTCATAACACAGGATTTGGTGGATTCAAATAACGAATCTGTTCGGAAATATGAAAATCTAATCGTTGCGGATCAGCTTCCAGTAGAAAGAAGGGCGGCTGAGTTCTTTGCGGATATCCAGATTTTCGAACATCATTGTCAGCAGGGTGCGCAGCGATTCATTGCGGTTGGCCTTGGAGGCGATCCAGTCAAAGAGCCGGGGAAAGCGCACGAGTTTCTGCATCTGGTAGGAAAGATTCAGTTCGGGACCGATTTTCCGGTACACCGACTGGTCGTAGCTTTGCATAAATCCGGCGCTGAAGTTGCTCTCTGTGAAGCACTTAATGGCCTGTGCGGCGGCCAGCCTTCCGCTTACCATCGCATTGCCGATCCCTTCACCCGAAAAAGGATCTATCAGCGAGGCGGCATCTCCTGTGAGCATAAAGCGTTCCCCGGAAATGATTCGCTGTTTGGAGCCTAAGGGCAGTCCATAGCCCATTACAGGGCCTTCGGGTGTGGCATGGTCAAATCTCGGAGCGATTTCCGGATGCGATTCGATGATCTGCTTCAGTTTTTCTTTCAGATTGACCTTGTAGCGGCTCACATCCTGCGAGAGCATGCCCAGGCCCACATTGGCGCGGTTGCCGGGCAGCGGGAAAATCCAGAAATAGCCGGGCAGCAACTGCTTCAGGTAGTGGAGTTCGATAAAGTTTTGCTCGCGAAATCCGGTTACGCCTGAATAATAGACCCTTAATCCGGCGCTGTAATGTTTTTTATCCATCCGGATGGCCGAAAGCTGCCGGGCTACTACCGAATGTGCGCCGTCTGCCCCGATGAGCAAAGCGCCTGTAACTACTTCGCTGCCATTTCCTACACTTACGCCGGATTCAGTTGCACTAACAGACTGAATATCAAAGCCTTGCCTTACTTCTACTTCAGGCCGGGCGGCTGCCAGATCAAACAGAAAATGATCGAAGTCGAGCCTTGCACTAATGTAGCCGGGCGGATTGGCGAGGTGGCTGCTTTTGGCGGAGCGGAAGGGAATATCGAGGGGCTGGCCTCCCGGCGCGATAAAGCGGATGCCCCAGGAGCCGAGTTTCTCAGGAAAGGCATGCAGGGCTTTTTCCGCTTCCGGACTGATGTATTTGAGCACCGAGACCACTTTTCCGCTCAGGGCATCTCCGCATACTTTGTCGCGGGGAAAGGTCGCTTTGTCCAGCATGAGCACCCTGAGTCCGCTCCCTGCGAGGCTGAGCGCACAGGCCGAGCCACCCGGGCCTGCCCCTGCGATAATGACGTCATACTGAGGCGGAGAGGTCAGAGTTGCAGGATCCATGCAGAGATGTTATATCGGGTTCGGATGTCCTGAGTGGCCCGGCTGGCGGCTTCACGCTGGGAGAATTTTCCGGCACTGACCCTGAAACTGCCCTGGGTCATGGGCAGCACAGAAGCATGATGGCCCCGCGATTGCCATATCCGCGCTTCTTTCAGCGCATTTTCCCGCGTGGTGAAGCTTCCCACGATGATGTGAAAGCTATACACTCCGCTGGGAACACTTTCGATAGCTGGCTCAGGTTTGGGCGTGGGGTTTACAGGCACAGGGAGGCCCCGGCTGCGTTGTGGAGCCGGAAAGGGGCTGCTGTTGCCGGAGTTGGGTTGCAGATATGGTGGCGGGACGATCACGATGGGTGGTTCGGGCTTAGGCTCAGGCGTGTTCTCTGCCCGCAGCAACTGGTCCTGATAGACGAGCACACTGCCGCTGCGGCAGGCTACCCAAAGCGTGCCTTTTTCGGCATCGAGGGTCATGGCTGCAGGCGATGCGTGGGTCTTCAGGCGGTGGCTGACGACCAGGCTGGCTGTTTCGATGCGCATCAGCACGGCCTCTTTGCTGTTGATGGCATATAATAGATTGCCATCGGGACTGAGTGTGAGGGCTGCAACATTCCTGCCGATCATTGCCGTGCGGACCACGCGCTCCTTGGCGAGGTCCAGGGCCAGCAATTTGCCGTCGTAGGGAAAATAGATGTATAGGTACCGGCCTTCGGGGCCCATCGCCAGCAGGCCCGGACCAGCGCCGCCCGACCGGATGCGGCTCAGCGACTGATCGGCAAATTTTAATACGGCAATGTCGTTGCTCCCTTCGAGGGTGAGGTAGGCATTGCGGGAGTAGGGGTCAATGGAAATATCAAGGGGGGCAGAGCCCAGACGTATGCGGTGTGCCTCCACCGTAAGCCCCGTTTCGACCATGCTCAGGTCTTCGCTGCATCGGTTTCCTGCCAGCACCCAGCGGCCATCCGGGCTGATGGCAAGCGTAGCAGGTTCGCTGCCTGTGCGCACAATTTCCTCTGTTACGAAGGTTCTTGTGTTTATTTTGTATAAAAAACTCTCATCACTTTTACCTCCCTGGCAATTTCCGACGGGCAAATGGGTGAATCCGCTGCCGTGCATCTGGCGATTGGCTGCCCAGATGTATTTTCCGTCGGGAGAGCCGACGATCCGGCACACTTCTCCTGCATACATCCCGGTAAATGCACTGTATTCATAGTCTGCCAGCCGGATACTGTCTGAAAACTGCGTTTTGGGGGCAAAATTCCGGTCAAATACGCTGATGAGGTGTATCGCAGGACTCGAAATGAATACCTGCCCCTGAGAAGTCGCACAGAGCGCTTCGGGGTACATGCGGCCCGTAATGATTTTCTGAAGAGAAAAGCGCGAGTCGCCTTCTCCGACTCCTGAGAATGCATCTTGTGTCCGTGAGTACTCACGAAGCGCCGGTTGCATCAGCAAGAGGGGCAATATGAGGAGTAAGAAGCTTTTGGGTTGCATGGGCTTTGAATGCGCTCAAGATACGGCTTTTTCGAGTATCACCTGCATCCGGGCGATCCTGTCGGCAAGTTTTTCGGAACTCAGGCGTTCCCGCAGGCGGTCTGTCATGATCGGAAAGGAGAATGGCGTAAAGCGCAAGGGATGTTTGAGCAGAATGTTTTTGCCGTCCAGCCGATCGAGCGCACTGCGAAGCCTGCTTTCATCTATTTGATAATCAAGTACTTCGGTAAATGCCTGACGCAAGAGGAGGTTTCCGGGATCATAGTCCTGAAATACGCGGAAGAGCAGGGAAGAAGATGCCTGAAGGTGCCGCGCCTGCACACTGCGCCCCGGGTATCCCTTAAAAAGAAGCCCGGCAATGGTGGCAATTTCCCGGAAGCGGCGCAGCGCCATTTCGGTTTCGTTGATGCTGTGGTGGAGATCGGCGTCTAACTCCGCGCTGCTGAAAAGGCCTTCTCTGAGCGCTTTTTCGATGGGAATGGGTTTGTCTGACAGCAGCTCAAAGCCATAGTCATTCATCGCGAGGGAAAAGGTGAGGGGTTCCAGCCGGGAAATGCGCCACGCGGTGAGGGTTGCCATCATTTCATGCACGACCCTCCCTTCGAACGGGTATATATAAAGGTGATGCCCCTCTCTGCTTTGAATGGACTCGATCAGGCACTCATGCGCAGCCGGTACTGCCGAGCATCTGTGCTGCAGGTCGAGCAGGGGCCGGAGGCATTGCATTTCAGGCGTGTGCAGCTCGCCGTTGAGGTACTCGTCGAGGCGCCTGCGAAGTGCCGCCGACATCTGCGAACTCAGGGGCATTCGGGTGCCCATCCAGCGGGGAACGATCCCTTTGTTGCCGCTGGCTTTCCGGACCAGCGCCTCCAGGTTGCGCACGCGGATCAGCTCCAGCAGGCGGCCGCTGAACCAGAAATGATCTCCCTCTTTTAGCTGTGAAATAAAACTCTCTTCTACCGTTCCCAGCCTTCCGCCGCTGATAAATTTAACTGTAATCCCCGTGTCGCTCACAATCGAGCCAATGGAAAGGCGGTGCTGGAGCACGATTTTCTTATCCGTTACCTGATAGCGGCCCGATTCGCTGACCTCTGCCTTCCGATAGGCCTCGTATGCAGATAAAGAGTGCCCTCCGGTGGTGATAAACTGGAGCATCCAGCGAAAATCATCCTTGTCGAGGTCGCGGTAGGCATAGGTTTGGGTGACTTCCTGCCAGACAGACTCCGCTTCGAAGCCATCCGCTACCGCAAGGGTCATCATGTATTGAATTAACACATCTGCAGGCTGCAAAACAGGCAGGCGATCTTCCATGACCCCGGTCTCTACGGCTTCTTTCAGGGCCGCTGCCTCGATTAATTCGAGCGAATGGGTGGGTACGAAG
>RDXT01000906.1 GCA_004292985.1 Bacteroidota bacterium | reverse complement strand
CGCATGCATCGTCAGGAAACCTTTGGCATATTCAGGCAAACGGTACTCCACCGGGTTCTGGCGGGTATCGGGCAGGCGCTGCTTTCCGGTAAACTGAAGCGTATAATCAAAGTGCCAGCCATCGCGGGTTTTGTACTCTATATTAAAGAAAGCCCTTTGCAGGGGAGTCAGCGGCCTGAGCATCAGCGTGCCGTGATAGGTCGTGCGCACCTCCTGCCGTTTCCAGGCCACGCGCACATTCATCCGGCGGCGGATTTCGTAATTGGCCGTCACCTGAAAATTGTGGGCAAAAGAAGCGCCTTCCAGATTGGAAAAACGCAGCATCTGCGGATTGAAGTCGTAGTCAGCCACTACCTGGTTGCGGAAGTTGGTGTAGTAATACTCCACTGCCAGATCACCGGGGCGGCCATCTATCCGGTAGGTGCGGGTGAGGTTCAGCCCCGTGTTCCAGGCCACCTCTGGCTGCAGTCCATAGGCCCCCGTGTTGCTGCCTGACAGAATCTCCACCTCCCGCGAACTCACAAATACCGCTGCATTTTCGGCAAATATATTGGCTGTGCGCTGCCCGCGGCCTGCCGAAAACCGAAGTGTTGTCTTCGAATCGGGCATATAGCGCAGAAAAAGGCGCGGTGTCAGGAACAATCCGAACAGGTTGTGGCGGTCGGCCCGAAGCCCGGCTACCAGGCTGAATTTCGTGAGATAGGTATAGGTATATTCGGCAAAAACGCCCGGCACAGACTCCGTCCGCGTATAGTTCACCTGCCGCAAACGCTCGTCAAACTGGTCGTAGAGGTAGCTGGCCCCCACCCGGTACTGGTGGTCGCTTGTGCCGATGATGGACTGAAAAATCAGGTTCGCGTAGCCAGTGCGCTCGCGCCCGGAATACGAAGTATTGCCGTAAAACGACTGCTGGTCATGGTTTTGCACCGAAAGTTGCAGACCAAAACTTTGATAGGGTTTGCCGGGAAACACATATCCGGTTTTGGTCCAGGCCTCCTGCCGCCGGGTGCGGATCTGCACCCCATAGGCATGCCCAAAATGCGGGTCGTCGGGGTTCTCTACGGGAACCTCATGCATTCCGGGTCGCCAGAAGGCCATTTGTCCCGCCTGGCGGAGGTCGTCGAGGAGCGACACCCCTGCCTGGGCTTCCCAGCCTTTCCGGCTGTAAAACTGCCAGCGGTTGATCAGACCTGCCTGCCGGGTAAAAGGCATGTCGAGAAAGCTGTCGTCATTGCGGTCGTGTACCTGCTGCCGGGTGCTGCCATGCGCCAGCACGGCTGTGCTGATGCCAGGAGTAAGCTGGGCGCGGGCAGTAACATTCGCCTCAAAACGCCCTCCCTGACCTGCATAGGCATTTACAAACAGCTTTTCACCTGCATCTGACTTGCGCATCTCTACATTGATCTGTCCGGCGATGGCCTCATAGCCATTTACCACCGATCCCGCTCCTTTGGATACCTGGATGCTTTCGAGCCAGGGGCCGGGGATATAGTCCAGACCGATTCCGGTCGAAAGGCCCCGGATGGCAGGCAGGTTTTCGCGCGTAATCTGGGTGTAAGGACCTGCCAGACCCAGCAACTGAATCTGCCGCGTGCCGGTCAGCGCGTCGGTAAAAGAGGCATCCACAGAGGGATTGGTCTCGAAGCTCTCGGCGAGGTTGCAGCAGGCGGCTTTGCTCAGCTCAGCCTGTCCCAGGATTTCGGTGCGCATCGGCGTGAGCGGATTGATGCGGGTAGATGCCTGGGTGGCTTCAATCTTCACTTCGGCGAGGTCATAGTCCTGCCGCAAATGGATCTGCAACTCCTGCTCCCCATCAATCTCCACCGTATCGCGGCGGTATCCGGCAAAACTGACGATCAGTTGCCGGGCGCCGAGTGCAGCTTCTATCTCAAAGCGACCCAGAGAGTCCGTAAACGCCCCCGGACCGGAGGGTAGCACATACACAGATGCGCCCAGGAGGGGCAGCATCTGCGCTTGTTCATTTACGCCGTGTACATGGCCCGTGATTCGCTGCGTCTGGGCAGCCAGGGGCGTACAAATGGCCATTCCCCAGAAGGAAAGGAGGATAATCCGGGATACATGCATGACAAAGGGATTAGTCATGATGCTTTTCTACGCCGTCACGGTAACGGCAGCAGCCGGGCAATGTCTTATACACTTCATCTTTGGCTTTTACCTTGGGGGTATCGTGGCCCACAGCGGCAACAAACTCATGGAGCTGGGCATCGGTGACCTGCTGCGCGTTGTAGCTGACTGTCAGGATACCGCTTTCGGGGTTCCAGTCTGCCATGCGCACTCCTTTTACGTCGAGGGCCGACTCGATACGGTATTTACACATGCCGCAAAGGCCGGACACCGGAAAAGAACTTTGGGCCAGGGCCTTTTTGGACTTGGAATTTCCCTGCGCGAAGGCTGTTGTAGCCGAAAAAAGGAGGATCAGCAGGGTGAAGAGGGATATAGACAAACGATTCGCTTTCATCTTGTTACGAAATTAGGAGAATAAGGAAAAAAGAGACCGGAAACCTGATGTTTCGGACGAAAAAACCAGGCATAAAGCAAGAACTCCGGCCTTAACCGTAATAGATGAAGGCGCTGTGTAGCAGATACAGAGGCTCAGGCGGCAAAGGCGGGGGTAAATGTGGCTCATACGACCCTTTGCCCTGGTTTAAATCGGAAATACCCAGGCAGAATGGGGTAAAGATATTAGCTTCTTCCCAGACAGGCACTGCCACAGATACGGGACTGGTGCTGGTATGATCTGCTTCGATTTTCAGCGTTTCTGACCAGTCGTGGCAGCAGCCGCTCTCTGAAAGGAATGCGCCGCAGGGGCACTTTTCTGTTGCTGAAGCAGAGAGAGAAACGGAACGGATGCGCCCCATGCACTCGTGCACATGCAAACTCACTCCTATACTTGATGTAAGATAGAAGAGAGAAAGTGTATATGCCAGT
>RDXT01000856.1 GCA_004292985.1 Bacteroidota bacterium | reverse complement strand
GTCACTGAGCACGCCCGACACCGTTACGACGCCCTGGGCCTGTATCCCAAGCCAGCATAGGGCGAGGGTGAAGAAAAAAAACAATCGTTTCATGTAAAGACAGATTAATGTAGAGGGAAATGGAAGGTACCTTTCAACCCTACACGCGAGCCTTCCCGGTAAAGGTTGGGTCAGGGTAGAAAAAAAATTATGATGTTGGGAGAAAGTGCATTTATACCGGAAAAACGTAATTTCTATGGCATATCTTTTCGTAAAAAAAGCGCATGCGCCTCCGGTTCCTGGCCCTTCCCCTGTTGAATCTTCTGTTTTTGTCTGCCCATGCCCAGGAAGTGCTCCGTTTTCAGGTGTGGAAGGGCTGGGAATACCTGCTCAAAACGCCCCCCGGCAGCGATTCGCTGATTCGCTCAGAGGATCCCACCCTCGACCCCTGGATGCCGGCCGGTCAGCAGGGCTGGCAACTGAACAGCGCCGCCGGAGCAGATGTTTTCTTCCGCTCCGCTGGTCCCGCCTATACCGACACGCTCTTTGAGCGCTGGGTGGTGCTGGCATGGGTCCGCCACGACCCCTGGCTCTGGGACCTCGAAGTAAGGTCTGCCACCTTTGACCCGCTTCACGCGCAGGTGCATATCGAAGTGCTGCTGCATCCCATCGGCGCCCGGCGAAAGCAGCCCCTGACAAGTACAGCGGTCATTCTTCTGAAAAAAACGCCTGCGCTTCAAAAAACAGGCCCCACCAACCTCCGTTTCCTCCTCCGCGAGCAAACAGAAAACCCGGATCCGGACCTGCTGCTTCAGACTTTCACTTCCGGGGACCTGATGTTTCCGCCTGCCTGGTCCTACGAGGAGTTGCGCCAGTGCTGGGAAAGCTATCAGACCTTTCTCGAAGCGGAAACAGAGGGCACAGAAGAGAGCCAGCCCTGAGGAAGTTTTGTATGATGCGAAAAATCTATAATCTCAGACTCAAAAAATCCGTATTACCTTTAGCCTGACTTTTCACTTCCCATGCGCACCTGTATTTTGCTAATGATCCTGTTGCTGGTCCAGCCCCTGCTTCATGCCCAGGACCTGACAAAACTACTCGCGGAGGCGGAGACCCCTGCGGGCATTACGCAGCTGCGGGCGCTGAATCAGCTGGCGATCCATTATCTGAGCAGCTCTTCGGGAAAGGCCATTGCCTATGCAACAAGATCCACCGAGCGCGCCACCGAACTCAAAACCAGCAGCCAGGGGCAGCCCGGAGATGCGGAATATTCCCTCCCTGCCATTTTACGTTGCGAGGCCGATGCCTACAACTGCCTGGGTCAGGCACATGAAAAAGCCGTACAAAAAAACTCGGCCCTCCGCTCTTACCGCATCGCCCGCAGAATTGCCACAGAAATTGGCTACCCTGAAGCGCAGGTGGTAGCCGATCAGCGGATCGCCGTGCTGGAAGGCAGGCCGGGCACCTTTTCCTTACCCGGAAAAATAGAGCAGGTGATGACTAAAGTAGAAAGCGGAGTGAAAAAAGCCGGAACAGATGTCATCGCACCGGGCTTTGAGGAACTGGGCAAGCAGGCAGAAGGAAGTGGCGATTATCCCAAAGCCATAGACTATTATCAAAAAGCCCTGCCCTATTATGCCAATGCGGGCGATACGGCACACGCCGCTTTGCTGAGGCAAAAAATAACTACCCTGAGCGCAGCCCTTACGGGAAAACCCGTTTCGCCCCTGCCTGAAGTGCGGGAGTCACCCTCCGGGACTGCCCCTCCCAAAGAACCCCGCAGCAGCGAAGACCCTGTCGTCCTCGCTCCTTCTCAGGAGGAAAGCGATGCCCGGCAGGCCAGTGATGAATACCGCCTCCGCGCCGACAAGCTTGCACGCGCAGGCCGTTACCGGGAATCCCTGGAAAGCTTTCAAAAATACACTGAGCTGCAAAGTGTGGTTCATGACCTGGAAAACAAACGAAAGGAAGACGAGCTGAAGATTACCCTGCAGAACCAGATCATCGAAAAAAACGCCCAGCGCTTACGCTTTCTGGTGGCCATTGCAGTGCTGCTGCTTACGCTTTCGCTGCTGGCGGCCTGGCTGTACCTCACCCGCCGCAAGGCCCACCGGCAGCTCTCCAACACCTACCACGACCTGGAGCAGACCCACCTTCAGCTCAAAATGGCTCAATCTCAACTGGTTAGCTCCGAAAAAATGGCCTCTCTGGGCCAGCTCACCGCCGGAATCGCGCATGAGATCAACAATCCGATCAATTTTATTTCGGGCAATATCCAGCCCCTGCGCGACAACATCAGCGACCTGATGCGCCTGCTGGAAAAATATGAAACTACGGTCCGCGAAAGGGGACTCAGCACGGAGTTTGCGGATGTGGAGCGCCTGCGCCAGAGTGTGGAAGCGGACCTGATCCGCAATGAGATTCCGGCCCTGATTTCGGGGATGGAAGAGGGCGCGAACCGCAGCGCAGAGATTGTGCGGGGCCTGCGCAACTTCGCACGGATGGATGAAGATGTCCGCAAACCGGTGGACATCCCTCTGGGACTCGACACTACGCTCGCCTTGCTCAAAAACCGCCTCCGGGGCATCGAGGTGCTGCGCGACTATGGCGATGTGAGCGAGGTCGAAGGCTTTCCGGGCCGCCTGAATCAGGTATTTATGAATGTGCTCGACAACGCTGTACAGGCCATGCCGGGCGGAGGCATTATCTATATACAAACCCAGACCCTGGGCGACAAACTCGAAATCCGTATCCGGGATACAGGCCAGGGCATGAGCGAAGAGGTGCGCCTGCGGATTTTTGAGCCTTTTTTTACGACCAAAGAAGTAGGTGTGGGCACCGGCTTAGGCATGTCCATCAGCCTGGGGATCATTATGCAGCACCAGGGCCATATTGATGTAAAAAGTGTGAAAGGCCAAGGGACAGAAGTGGTGATTACCTTGCCGATGAAATACCGGGAGGAGACGGTACTGGTGCCTTATCACGGGTAGTTCACGCAGAAGTTTGGATTTCACGCAGAGAAGGTGAGGAGCAGAGACGCAAATAAAACCCTCTGCGCCTCCCCACCTTAGCGACCTCTGCGTGAAATAATACCCTCTCGGTCGGAGACCACTCACAGGCGGGCGATCACCTCCCAGACCCGCCGGGTCGTGTCCTCCCACGAAAACCGCTCCCGCTGGATCCGCCCTTCCGCAACTAATTTTTCGCGCAACACGTCACTGTTCAGCAGCCGGATCATAGCGGAAGCCACCTCCTGCGGGTCGTGCGGATTGACGAGCAAAGCTGCCTTGCCAGCCACTTCGGGCATCGAACTGCTGTTGCTGCAAATCACCGGCGTATCGCTGCGCATCGCCTCCAGCAAAGGAATACCAAAACCTTCGAGCCAGGGGATATAGACCAGCGCTTCGGCAGCGGCATAGGCACGAACGAGGTCTTCATCGGGCAAAAATCCAGAAAAACGCACCCTTTCGCGGGCTTGCATCTGCTCAAATACCTGCCGTGCCTCTTCATTTTGCCAGCCTTCGCGCCCCACCAGCAGCAGTGAAATTTCGGGCAAAGCAGCCGCTGCCAGCTCAAAGGCCCTCAGCAGATTGGGGAGATTTTTGCGGGGATGCTGCGCACCGACAAACAAAACATAGGGCCTGCCTCCCGTGTACTGCGCTCTGACAGCCTGCTTTTGCTCAGTGGCTAATGGGGCAAACTGGCTTCCCGCGCCATTATACACCACTGTAACTTTTTCAGGATCAATATGATAGCGACTCACAATATCCTGCTTGCTAAACTCCGACACTGTAAGAATATGCGTAGCGGCACGGGCATAGCGGGGCGAATATTTCCGCACATAATGCGAGGCCCAGGGAGCGATGGCATCGGGATAATGCTCATAGGCCAGGTCGTGAAATACCGGAATCTGCGGAATGCGGGGATGGCTGCTGAGGTAAAATTCGGGTGAAAAAAAGAGATCGGCACCGATCCTGTCGAACAGGCGGGGCAGCTGGTAATGAAACCACAGATGCCAGAGCAGCGGATGCCTTGCCTGCGGAAAAACCACATGCGGCACGACATTGCCGGAAGGGATCAGCGCCGGGTCAAAGGGCCTGTCGAACAGCCAGTGGAACTCTACCTCCGGATGTTCGCGGGCCAGGCGGCTCAGCACCTCCCAGGCAAAGCGGGCGATCCCCTCCATGCGGCCCGGCAGCAGCAGACGGGTATTTACAGCGATACGGGTGGGAGCCATGAATCAGCGCGCGACTTCCGCATAATCGAATACCAGGTGACAAAATGCCTTTACCCCCACATCGAGGCGGCTGTCGTCAATGTAAAAATCGGGCGTATGGTGCGGGAAAACCTCTGAAGGATTTTTTCCGGCGGGCATACCGCCTACATTGAAGAAAAAGGCAGGCGCTTTGAGTCCATAGTAGGAAAAGTCTTCTGCTCCTGTGCGCCAGGTGGTTTCCTCGACATGGGCAGGCCCTCCGGCAGCTTTCTGGAGGGAAGGCAGCATTTTTTTCACCAGCTCCGGATCATTATAGGTAACGACTGTTTTCGTGCTGATGTCCACCACCGCTTTGGCTCCTGAAGCCTCGGCGATGTTCTGGGCAGTAATGCGGATGCGCTCGTGCACGTCCTTCTGCATGTCCTGATCAAGGGTACGGATGGTGCCTGAAAACGAAATGTCTTCGGGAATAATGTTCTCGCGGATGCCCCCGTTGATTTTTCCTACCGTAATCACCACCGGAGCGACGGCAATATTTTCCTGGCGACTCACGATGGTTTGCAGGCCCTGAATGATCTGGGTAGCGACCACAATCGGGTCAATGCCGTTCCAGGGCTGGGAGCCATGCGATTGTTTACCGATTACCTTAATGCTGAACCAGTCGCTGGAGGCCATAAATGCACCCGGACGGTATTCGATGTTGCCGATTTCGAGCTGTGCGCTGATGTGGATCCCAAAAATCGCATCAATCTTCGGATTGTCCATGACGCCTTCTTTGATCATCAGCGGAGCGCCGCCTTCTTCATCTCCGGGAGGGCCTTCTTCGGCAGGCTGAAAAATAAATACAACCGTTCCCTTCACTTTATCCTTCATGCCGGACAGCACTTCGGCAGCGCCCATGAGCATCGCCACATGCGAGTCGTGTCCGCAGGCATGCATCACACTGACCTCCTGGCCATTGTACTCTGCTTTTGCTTTCGAGGCAAAGGGGATATTCACCCGCTCCGCTACGGGCAGGCCATCCATATCCGCGCGAAGCCCCACAACCGGGCCGGGCAGTTTGCCTTTCAGAATGCCCACAACCCCGGTTTTGGCTACGCCTGTGCGTACTTCGAGGCCCAGCTTGCGCAGGTGCGCTTCGATATAGGCAGCAGTCTGAAACTCCCGGTTGCCCAGTTCCGGGTGCTCATGCAGGTGGCGACGCCAGGCAACCACCTCTGGCTGGATGCGGGCAGCGGCAGCATCAATTTCGGCCTGGAGCGACTTTTGTGCCCATAAGGCAGACGAAAAAGAGAGCGCAAACGAAATCAGAAGCAGAAATCGGAGCATTTTTTCAGATAAATAAGAGGTACTGGGCTGCAATTTGGTGAACTGTGGATAAATCTGGCAATAATTCACCGGATAATTTGTCAACGGCCATCAATTATTTTGCGTTATCCCTATACTGAGATAATTTTACGCTCGCTTAATATTTGCCTTATGCGGCAGATAGGCGGCACACGATTCCATTAACCTATCTATTTACTGTTTCTATGAAACAACATCTACTTTTGGTTCTCTTACTGGTACTTGGGGTGGGCGCATTTGCCCAGCGTACCGTATCGGGGACCGTAACCGATGGCCGCAGCGGTGAGCCGCTTGAAGGCGTGACAGTGCTTGTAAAAGGCACAACTTCCGGAGAGTTTACCGACTCTGAAGGTAAATTTTCATTCGAAGTGCCTGCTGATGCCGCTTCGCTGCTGGTTTCTTACCTGGGTTTCCGTACCCTCGAAGTGCCTATCACCGGCGAAACGCTCTCCATCGTGCTGGAAGAAGACGTGATCAGCATGGATGAGGTGATCATTACGGGCTACGGCTCTCAGATCAAACGCGAACTTACGGGCAACATTGCCAAAGTTTCGGGAGAAGAGATCGCCAACATGCCTGTAAACTCGATCGAACAGGCCATGCAGGGACGCGCAGCAGGGGTGTTTATCGAAACAGGAAACGGTAAACCAGGTTCTTTGACCCGTATCCGTATCCGGGGTGCGTCTTCCGTTGGCGCTTCCAACCAGCCGCTGTACGTGATTGACGGTGTGCCCATCGTTTCTGATCCTCAGAACGATCCGGGAGATGCCAGCTTTAACCCTCTGGCCGACTTCAACTTCAATGACGTGGAGTCTGTCGAAATCCTGAAAGACGCTTCCGCAGCGGCGATCTACGGTTCACGCGCCTCCAATGGCGTAGTGCTGATCACCACCAAGCGTGGCTCTGCCGGTGTAACCAGCTTTAACGTAAACCTCCAGGGCGGCGTAAGCGACCCTACGGGCAGCCGCGAGTTCCTCAACTCCCAGGAGTTTGTGGATTACTATGAGCAGGCAGCGATCGGTGGGGGCAAATATGACTACCGCCTCTATCCGGACGACTGGACCGACGAGCAGGAAGCCATTGACTTTTATCTGGGCACCTACTGGACCCGCCGGATGAACCGCTATGCAGGTCACTCCGACTGGGAAACCGGCGAAACAGAGACCGACTGGCAGCAGGAAGCCTTCCAGCGGGGCGGTTTCCGTCAGGCAGATGTGAATGTTTCCGGCGGCAACCAGAAGACCCGCTTTTACCTCAGCGGTTCTTACAGCAAGCAGCAGGGCATCATCATCGCATCGGACCTGGAGCGTGTTTCGGGCCGCATCAACCTCGACCACAGCGTAAACGACAAGTTGTCTTTTGGCCTCACGATGAGCCTCTCACGTGTGATGACCAACCGCGCAGACGATGACAACCAGTTTTCGACCCCGCTGCAGCTCGTGGCGCTGGCGCCGATCACTCCTACCCGTGACCTCGACGGCGTACTCTACGACCGTCCGACCACGACCTATTATAATGGTCTGATCGAAGCCCAGGATGCGCTCAAGCAACTGACCACTTACCGCAACCTCGTCAATACCTATATCCAGTACAACATCGTTTCCGGACTGAGCATCAAAGGCGAACTCGGCCTCGATCTCTACACCCTTAATGATGAAAAATACTGGGGCCGCCGCACCCTTACCGGTCTGGCCAACAATGGTTTTGCCTCTTCGCGCTGGAGCCAGAGCTTCAACTACAATACCAAGGCCTACCTGAACTATTCGAAAACCCTCTCTGAGGCACACAGCATCAATGCCATTGCCGGTATCGAGTTTCAGGAGACCCAGGTAAAGGCTACGAGCATCAGCGCACAGCAGTTTCCGGTTGATGACCTGAAGACCATCTTCAGCGCTGCGACCATTACCGCAGGTTCTTCGACGATCAACCCTTACAACTTCCTCTCTTACTTTGCCCGTGTAAACTACGGCTACAAGCAGCGCTACCTGCTGACCCTGAGCGCACGCTCCGACGGTTCTTCCCGCTTCGGTGCCAACAACCGCTTCGGCTTCTTCCCTGCCGCCTCTGTAGGCTGGGTGCTGTCTGAGGAGTCCTTCCTCGACGGGCTGGACGCCCTGAGCTTCCTGAAACTGCGCGCCAGCTATGGCCGTACCGGAAATGCTGCGATTGGTAACTTCGAGCACCTCGGCCTCTATGGTCCGATCAGCTACAACAACCAGTCGGGTCTCGCGCCTACCCAGATTCCTAACCCTGACCTTCAGTGGGAAAAATCTGACCAGCTCGACATCGGTATTGACTTCGGCCTCTTTAATGACCGCATTACCGGCGAACTGGACTATTACAACAAGAACACCTTCGACCTGCTGCTCGACGTGCCCGTACCTTCTACCACAGGTTTCACCACCCAGCTGCAGAACATCGGCTCGATGAACAACCGGGGCTTCGAGGTCCTGATTAACTCCCGCAACCTCGCCGGAGACTTTAGCTGGAATACAAGCTTCAATTTTGCCCGCAACATCAATGAGGTAACCAACCTCGGCGAGCAGGACATCATTGACGAAGGTTCTTCCCGCTATATGAACGTGGTGAAAGTAGGCGAGCCAATCGGTGTGTTTTATGGCGCTGAATATGCAGGCGTTGATACAGAAACAGGTGACGCTATCTGGTATAAAAATACCGAGGAAAATGGCGTAGTGGACCGCACCGTAACTTCTGATTACAATGAAGCGCAGTTTGTGGTGCTTGGCACTCCAAACCCTGACTTTATCGGCGGTATCACCAACACCTTCTCCTACAAAGGCGTGGAACTGAGCTTTATGTTCCAGGGAGTATATGGCAACTCGATCCACAACGCTGCCGGTGGCTTTATGTCCTGCAACGCCTGCTGGTTCGACAACCAGACCCGCGATCAGCTCAGCGCATGGAAAAACGTCGGCGACGTGACCAACGTGCCCGAAGCCCGCATCGGCTGGTCCAATGGCGACCAGTCCCGCTCCAGCCGCTACCTCAGCGATGGCTCCTACCTCCGTCTGAAAAACCTGAGCCTGGCCTACGATTTCCCGAAATCTGTGGTTCAGCGCCTGCACATGAGCAGCCTGCGGATTTATGCCAACGGTGTGAACCTGCTGACCTTCACCAACTATGACGGATGGGATCCTGAAGTTACCACCGACTTCCTCGGCGGAAACATCAACTCCGGTGTGGACTTTTATGCAGCTCCTCAGCCCCGCACGATTACTGCCGGTATTAAACTGGGCCTCTGATCTGCCTGAGAGTCAATCTATTCACTTCAACTGAAACAAAGATGAACCGATATATTTCTTATGCCCTTGTGCTGCTGGCCCTGCTGGCACTGAGCGGCTGCGCCGAGAAGCTGAACCTGCAACCTTACCAGAGTGTAAGCGAGGAACTGGCACTCAGCAGCGATGGCAATGTCAAAACGGTGCTCAATGGTGCGTATGACGCGCTGAGCGACGGCGATCTCTTCGGAGGCAATATCCTGCGCAATGCAGAACTGCTGGGCGGAGACAATGAAATCGCATGGGTAGGTACCTTCAATGGCCCCCGTGAGATTTTCAACAAGGCCCTCATTACCACCAACGGTGAGGTAGAATCGGCCTGGACCGAAAGCTACCAGACCATCAACGTGGCCAACAACGTCATCGCTTCCTTAGAAGTAGTGGTAGCCGACGACAAAAGCCGCGTAGAAGGTGAGGCCCTGTTTATCCGCAGCCTGCTTTATTTCGAACTGGTGCGCTATTTTGCTCCCCAGTATGATGCATCTACCACAGGTGCTGCCGGTGTGCCGCTTGTACTTACTCCTACCCGTGGAGTTACAGATGCAAGCAAAGTAACCCGCGCCACTGTCGAGCAGGTATATACCCAGGTAATCAATGACCTGACCCGCGCTGAAGGTCTGCTTCCTGAAGAAAATGACCAGTATGCGACCAAAAGTGCTGCCGCAGCCCTGCTGGCCCGTGTCTATCTGCAAAAAGGAGATTATGCATCTGCAGCATCTGCTGCCAGCCGCGTGATCGAATCCGGACTGTATGAACTGAATGCTGATTATGCAGATGCCTTTAACTTAGATGAAAATTCGGGTGAAGACATTTTCGCGATCCAGCTCACCGAGCAGGACGGTGTCAACAACATGAACACCTTCTTCTCGATCCCGATCTATGGTGGCCGCGATGGCGACATCGAGATTCTGACCGATCACCTGGCCCTGTATGACTCAGCGGATGCACGTCTGGCTTTCTTCTACGAAGGAAACGGCGCAATCCGCTCCGGCAAATGGAACAACCAGTTCGGGAATGTATCCGTATTTCGTCTGGCAGAAATGTACCTGATCCGTGCGGAAGCTAACCAGCGCCTCGGTACCTCGACCGGAGCTACTCCGCTCGAAGACTACAACGAAGTGCACACCCGCGCAGGCCTCGATGCAGCCACCGCTGTTACGCTGGAAGACATCCTGCTGGAGCGCCGCCTTGAACTGGCCCATGAAGGCTTCCGCATTCATGACCAGAAGCGCCTGAAAGAAGCAGTGGGAGGCCGCCCTTCGACTGACAACAAGCTGGTGTTCCCGATCCCGCAGCGCGAGATCAACGCCAATCCGAACCTGACCCAGAATGCCGGATATTAATCCACCCGGTTTCTGATATGAAAAAGGCTGTCCGGAAGCGGGCAGCCTTTTTTAGTTGGTGCAGCATAACTGCTCACAAACGTGCGGGTAAATTTACTATTGCACTTACCGCAGCCGGGAGAGAGGGGCCAAAAGCGACAAGACCCTCTTCGTGCCCCGCCATCACAAACACCCCGGACGCGCGTACGTCCGTTTCCCGGAAGAGCCGCATCACCTCTTCCGCCATTTCGGGGCTTCCGTAGGGGGCAGATGCCGAAGTGGTGGGAATCCGATCCAGGGACTGCTCCCACCAAAGCCGGTGATGGACGTGTATCACCGCCTGACAACCCGGATCTGCCTGGTACACCGCCGCATGGGTGAGCGATTCGGATGAGGCAGATACAGGGCCCCGGCACCAGAGTTTATTCTGAGGTA
>RDXT01000855.1 GCA_004292985.1 Bacteroidota bacterium | reverse complement strand
ATGCCGGGAGATGGTTCGTTCCGCTGGCGCAAAAACATTGTGCTGGCCGAAAAATGTAACAGCCGCATTAACCAGAAAGCCATCGAGGAAATGCGCGACCAGGAACAGCAGAAGCTCAGGGATGCGGGAATTGTCTTGCCAAAGGCAAAAAACGATCGCGAAGAGTAATAATTTTGCAGGATATGGTCAAATATCTATCTTTGTTTGTCTCACCTATGATCCAGACCTAACAAGTGAGTTATGCAAGGGAATGACGAAGTGTACTCTGAGAAGATCAAGGCTGGCAAACGGACCTACTTTTTTGACGTAAGGTCCACGCGCTCAAATGATTACTACATCACCATCACTGAGAGCAAGCGCAGGCTGAACGGAAGAGGTTACGACAAACATAAAATTTTTCTGTACAAGGAAGATTTTAACAAGTTTCTGGCCTCACTTACCCGGACCGTTGACCACGTAAAAAACGAGCTTCTGCCCGACTACGATTACAACGAGTTCGACCACCGGGAGGGCGACGATTACGACGACTACGATACCGATGGGTATAACCGCGCAGAGGCGCAGGAGGAGTCGGAAAGCGCACTGACTATCCGCTGGGAAGACTGAGCCACCCTTTCAGGCAGGAGGCTTATAAGCGGTCCAATACAGGACTGAGGTCCACATGTTCCCTAAATAATTCGACGGCCTTTTTCACCTTCCAGGGGGTGCGGGTGTTGATTTTCACCTCGATGCGGCTGATTTTGATCACCGCCTCATAGGTGTCGAGTTTCACCCGGATGACCGGAATCCGGTGCTGGTTGATGTACTCGATCTGGTCTTCGGTCAGGTCGCCCCTTCCGGTAAGGATAATCCCCGAAAGCGGCGACTCCACAGCCTCGATCATGCGCGCCGCCTCCTGGAGCTTCCGCAGGGCCTCTGCCAGGCGGTTTACGCTCACGACCAGCAACTGGTTCTGGAAGTTGCGGATTTCACTCATATCTATCAGCGAGCCTGCAATAATACCCCGCACCTTGTTGTCGAGCATGTCCTCATTGTACATGCCCTGGCCGTTGAGGGTCTGGCAAATTGTATACATCACCGGAAGGCCCAGTTCCTCCTCATAGGGAAGCACGCCCAGCAGGGGAATGCCCTTTTCGGTCAGCACTTTCCCTACATAATGCCGGATTTTATCAATCTTGGACGGCACTGCTTTGTTGATAATCACTCCCAGGATCGGCACTTTCTGCTGCTCGAACACAGATAAATTCAGATACAGCCGGTCAATGGTATTGCCAATACCCGCTTCCACAATCATGATTAGTCCTGCCCCCAGCATCTGCGCCACATGGTCATTGGAAAGGTTTACCACACTGCCCACGCCGGGGTGTCCGGTGCCTTCATAGACCACAATGTCGTAGTTTTTCTGAAGGATGCGCGAGGCTTTGAGGATCCGCGTAGCGTAATTGTAGCCCGCCGGATTGTCGAGATAGGCTGTGGTAGCCCCCTGCCCCAGAATCACAGGGCTGTGAAGCTCAGGCACCAGTTCGAATCCCATCGAATCGGCAAACAGCATGGCATCTTTATCTGCCCGGCTGGGTCCCACCTCGATATATTGCTGGCCTACGGGTTTGCAATAACCCACATCCAGCCCCCGCTCGCGCAGACTATGCACCAGCCCCAGCGTTGAGGTGGTTTTGCCCACGTGCTGCGAGGTGGCCGCCACGTAGATTTTATTGATACGCATTCGGTTCATTGTGAAGGGATTACTTGTTGCCCGAAGACTCCAGCAGCGACATCAGCTCGTCGAGTTTGGGAGAGAGGATAATTTCGGTGCGGCGGTTGAGCTTGCGCGACTCTTTGTCTTCATTGGACGCAACGGGGAAATATTCGCTTCTTCCGGAGGGAATCAGGCGTTTGGGATCCATTTTGCCACCCCAGAGCAATATCCGCACAACCGAAGTGGCACGCAGCACGCTCAGGTCCCAGTTGTCTTTGAATACAGCCGTTTTGATGGGCACATTGTCCGTATGCCCTTCGATAAATACCTGAATATCAGGGTTTTTATTGAGTACCTCTGCCAGTTTAAGCAAGGCGTCGCGGCCCTTCTGATTTACATCTGCGCTGCCGGACTGAAAGAGCAACTGCTCCGAAAGCGAAACATAGACTTTCCCTTCTTTCATGCTGACCGTCAGTTCATCCTGGCCAAATCCCACCAGCGCATTTTTGACTTTGCCCAGCAGCGCCTGAGACAGGGAGTCCTGCCTGCGGATAATGGCGCTGAGTTCATTTACCTTTGCCTCACGGCTTTCAAGCTCCCGAGCATAGATCTCGATCGCCTTCTGTTTATTCTCCAGTTCTTTGTTTTTCTGATTCAGCTCAGCCGTGCGGGTGTCTAATGCCTGGCTCAACTGGCCTTTTTCGGCGCTGCTGGCCATAGACAGCTTCTGGTATTTGTCCTGCCAGTCGCGGAGCTGACGACCCTGACCACTGGTATCCGCAGCGAGGCCCGCCACCTGCTGGGTGAGTTTCCCAATTTCCCGTTCGCGGGCTTGCCGCAAGGAATCCTGTACAGAGGCTTCGCCCAAAGCCAGGCGGTATTTTTTGGTGGAAACACAGGCCGTGGCGCTAAGCAGGCAGAGCAGAGAGATCAAAAAAGCCGGAGAAGTAAATTTCATAGCGTAATTTGCATTGCTTAGAACCAAACTTACATTTTCCCACGGTAATTGCGAAATCCAACCTTAACAAAAATGATGACTCAGGACCCCTGGAAAAACTATTTTGAGGCCAACCAAAACCTCTGGGATGAGCGGGTGAAGGTCCACAGCGACTCTGCTTTTTATGGCGTGCCGCAGTTTCTCGCAGGCGAAAATACCCTTCGCGAAATCGAACTGGCAGAGCTCGGGGATGTCAGAGGTAAAAAACTGCTTCACCTTCAATGTCATTTCGGGCTGGATACCCTCTCCTGGGCGCGGCTGGGCGCCTCCGTTACGGGGATGGACTTCTCTGCACCAGCGATCGAAAAAGCCCGCGAACTGGCTGCGCAGACCGGACTCGATGCTACTTTTGTCTGCTGCAACGTATTCGACCTGCCCCAGCACCTGAGCGGAGAGTTCGACATTGTCTTTACCTCTTATGGCGTAATCGGCTGGCTGCCAGACCTTAAACCCTGGGCAAAAGTAGTATCCCATTTCCTGAAGCCCGGCGGCACCTTCTATATGGCTGAGTTTCACCCTTTTATCTGGATGTATGACAACCAACGGGAGAAGGTCGCCTATTCCTATTTTAACCGGGAGGTGATCGCGGAGGAAGTCAGCGGCTCCTATGCCAGTGATGAGGGCCTTGTCGGCGGTATGGAATATGGATGGAACCACGGACTGAGCGAAGTCTTTGGGGTGCTGATGGCTGAAGGTCTGACACTGGAGTCCTTTCAGGAGCATTCGTTTTCGCCCTGGCCTTGCTTTGCAGACATGGAGGAAGTGGGTAAAGACCGCTATTTACTCAAGGTCTTTGGGGATAAAATTCCGTATGTATATAGTGTCAGTTTCCGGAAGTGAGTGCGATTTTCAGGTACCATGTCTGGCCGTTTCTGTCGTCGGCTCTTAGTACATATATGCCCGGCGCAAAGGCAGATTGGTTGATAATCAGAGTGTTATCAAGAGAAATTTCTCCCTGAAAGACCCTTCGTCCATCCATGGCATACAGTTCAGCGGTGGCCGGAAGCAGTTCCGGGCGGATAAAGACGATCTCTGTGCGGCCAGCCGTCTGCAGCACGCGGAAGGGTAGGGCAGGGGGCTGTTTCTCTTCGCCTACCGGGGCAGAAGTGTGGGTTGTATATAAACCGATACCACCCCGGCGGTTGCCACAGGCCCATTCAAGACGGCCATCCCCATCGAGATCAGCCGCCGCCGGAGCCGCACGCAAACCTTCTTTGATGCTGCCAAAAGAGGTCGTAGTCAAGGTAAATGTACCGTTCAGGTTTCCTTCTACCTGAGTATAATGAAACACCTCGCCACTTTCGGCACCCACAAGTAGCTCGTATTCCTGCGCCGCATTTTCATACACCCAGGGCACGCTATAGCCGGTGCAGCAGGGGACATACACATCTACACCGCCGAAGGTAGCACTCTGAAGCACAAACACAGGATTCGCGGCACTTCCCTGGTTGGCATAATAGTTTAGATTTCCTGCTTTTTCGCCGATCAGCAGATCCGGAAGGCCGTCGCGGTTGAGGTCCACAATCTGAGGCGTAGCGGCATCGCCCACATCGATCCCCTGATAGCCAGCGCTTTCTAATTGCAGGCTGGGAGGCTGGCCGGATGCGGCCGTGTTCCGGAAAAAATGAAGCGTCCCGCTGCGGTCGCCCAGCAGCATATCGGCGTCTCCGTCGGCATCTATATCGCCAAACGCAGGCCGGATGGCCGTAAGCGCCGGATTAAACAGCCCGGATATGCCCAGATAATCGCGGGTGATCAGCTCAAAAGCGGGTGCAGTGGCCGTACCTGTGTTTTTGTAAAGGGTGAGCGTTCCGGATTCCGGATACAAAGGATGCTTATAGAGCTGATTGCCTGCTACGATATCCATCAGACCATCTCCGTTATAGTCAAAAAACACAGGCTGACTGTCCTCGCCGCAGTCAATCATTTCCGACCCCAGAAAATCCTCTTGCTGAAGCGCAAAATAGGAAATGCCACCCTGTCCGAGGTTTTCGTAGTACCAGACATTGTCTATGTTCTGGGAAATATTGTTTGCATTGGGGGCGGTCAGCAGGTCTTTATCTCCGTCCTCATTTACATCCACATAAAAAGCGCCGAGAAACTGCTCTACCTGCGCGGGCGTATCATAGTCGGGAAAGCCCGTTACGACCTGGGTCATCTGGGCGCTTGCGGCGCTTCCGCCATTGAGCAGATAGACCAGCACATCCGCATTTAAATCCCCCAGAAGCAGCTCTTTATCATTGTCGCTGTCATTGTCGAAGGCACAAACGGTAGAGCCTGCGTGGCCTGGAGGGCCTGTTTCACTTCGCTTGCAGGGTGTATTGAGCGTAACTTCATTCGAGATGCCTGACTCTGTAAAATCGCCCCAGCAGTTGTCTTCTTTCATAAATGAGGGGGTATCGCAGGCGGCGGCGATGTTTTTATACCAGACCACATGCGAGCCTGATGCGTCAAAAGCGAGATAGTCGAGGTCGCCGTCATTGTCCACATCCACTACATCGGGCAGGTCGGCAGCGGCGGTGTAAACGGGGCCGGTAGGGGTAGTGAGCGCGGGACCGGAAAGGCTATAAGCAGGTTGGGTAGCTGTGCCGCTGTGCAGATAAAGCCGTACACTGTTCTGGCCTTCGTTTGAAGTGAAGATATCTGCCTTCCCGTCACAATTGACATCTCTGAGCAAGGCCCAGCTTTCGGCTTCCGCCGGGAAAAGGGAGCGATAGCTGTGCGCATAGACGAGTTGCCCTGTCAGCGTGTCGCGCAGAAACACCGAAAATACAGCTCCGGTCCGGTCAAACACCACCAGATCGTTTTCGCCATCGCCATTGAGGTCAGTTGCGGAGAACTGGGGCGTATTAAACCCGCCTGCCCATGGACTGGTAAGCACTTGGCCGCCTTCTGACACAGCGACTTCCTGATAGTGCCTTAGCATTTGCCCCGGAAGCAGCCCCGGCAGACACATCACAAGCAGCAGCAGATAGCGCATGGAATCCGGGGTTAGTTGCCAAGTTTCAGGATGTAGTCGAGCGAATGGGTTTCCCGCTCCAGGTTGGAGGCCAACAGCAGCAGGCGTTTTCCTGTGTAGGCGTGGATCAGCTCGATCATGCGGGCCGCATTGTGGGTGTCCATATTGCTGGTAGGCTCGTCGAGCAGGAGCAGGCCCGACTCCGAAAACAGCGCCAGCGAGGTGCGGACCCGCTGCTGCATACCGGAGGAATAATAGCGGAGTTTTTTGTCGGCATGCGCCTGAAGCCCCAGCAAGGGGATGATTTCTTCGGGATCGGAGAGCAGGCAGGACTTAAAGCGGAAGTGCAGGCGCAGGTGCTCCCGCAGGGTGAGGTCCGGGTAAATTTCGACCTGGGGGCCACTCCAGCTCAGCCACGGATACAGCTCCGAAACAGCGATTTTTTTGTCGCCGGAGTGATACAGGACTTTTCCCTGACTGGGTGAAAGCTGCCCGGCGATGATCCGGATGAGGGTGGATTTACCAGAACCATTGCTTCCGGTCAATCCTATTTTGCGACCCTGCGATGAGTCGAAAGAAATGTCCCGAAACAACCACCTCTGGTAAAACTTCAGGCCCACATGATCCAGTCGCAGGTGCAGCTCTTCCATCAATGATCGCTGTCTAATTCTGCCTCGCTGGCATCTTTCCCGTTCAGGTGGCTGCGGATGATGCCTCTTGTGGCGTTGCGGATAAAAGAAATGATTTCGTCGCGCTCCTCGGTGGGAGAGAGGTGTGCTTCTGCATAATCCAGGGCGCGCGAGGTATTCATTCCGGAGAGGAAGATGCAGCGATAGATGTCCTGAATATTGTGAATCACCTGACTATCAAAGCCTCTGCGGCGCATACCTACAGAGTTGATGCCTTCGTATTGCAGGGGCTGGCGACCTGCCTTGACATAGGGCGGCACATCTTTGCCGACCATCGAGCCGCCGGAGATCATGCAGTGGCGGCCTATTTTGACAAACTGGTGAATGGCAGACATCCCGCCGATGATGGCAAAGTCGCCTACTTCGACATGGCCTGCCATGTTTACTGCATTGGCCAGGATCACCTGGTTGCCCAGAACGCAGTCGTGGGCCACGTGAGCGTATGCCATAATCAGGCAGCGATCGCCGACGACCGTCTTGCTGCGGTAATCGGTGCCCCGGTTGAGGGTAGCGCACTCGCGCACCACTGTATAATCCCCGATTTCGAGGGTGGTTTTTTCGCCTTTGAATTTAAGATCCTGCGGAATGGCAGAAATGACCGCGCCGGGGAAAATCCGGCAGTTCTGACCGATACGCGCGCCGTCATGGATGGTGCAGTTGGATGCGATCCAGCTATGGTCTCCGATGACGATGCCGCCATGCAGGGCGCAGCCTGCACCGATCTGCACATGATCGCCGATCAGTACGTTGGGGCTGAGTCCGCCTGAGGGACTGTCGCCCCGCCAGAATTCGAGCTGGCGGGCATCGGAGGAAATTACCGTGCCCGGCAATATGCGGCAGTCTTTGCCGATTCTTACTCCATCATACAGCACTACATGAGAGCCAATCTTGCTGCCTTCTCCAATTTCTACATCTGCATGCACCACACAAAAAGGGTCAAGCTGTGCAGAAGGATGAATTTTTGCTTGTGGGTGGATCCACGTGAAGGCAGAATTGCTCTCAGGATTAGAAAAAGTCATAGATTATTTTTTGGGAACGACACTGGCTACCAGGTCTGCCGAGCAAACAAGCTGTCCATCCACAAATGCCTGACCCGTCATCTTACAGATTCCTCTGCGAAGCGCTGTCATTTCCAGTTGAAGCGTGAGCGTATCTCCCGGAATCACAGGTTTTTTGAACCTGGCATTGTCAATAGCAACAAAATAGACCCAAACAGACTTTGGATTTTCAACTGAGTTAAGTAGTAGTATCCCCCCGACCTGAGCCATCGCTTCAAGTTGCAGCACACCTGGCATGATTGGATTGCCGGGAAAATGCCCCTGAAAAAACGGCTCATTTATAGTAACGTTCTTTACCCCAACAATGGTGGTCTCTGTGAACTCTAAAATTTTATCTACCAGAAGAAAAGGGTAGCGGTGCGGCAGAATTTCCGTGATGGCATTGATGTCAAATACGATCCCCTTTTTGCTTTCTTTCTGGTATTTTTCGGCCAGTGTCTTTTGCTTCAGGCGTGCTTTGATCTTTTTCGCCAGTTCCACATTGGCTTTGTGGCCAGGGCGGGTAGCGATCACATTGGCAGAGACAGGCACCCCAACGAGCGCCAGGTCGCCGATCAGATCGAGCAGCTTGTGTCTTGCAGGCTCGTTTTCATGGCGAAAGCCTTCTGTATTGAGCAAACCGGGGCGAAGTTCCAGGTCGGGCTGGTGAAAGAGGGCACGGAGATTCTCTCCCTGCGCTTCGCTAATGCCTTTGTCGGCAAAAACCAGTGCATTTTCAAGCGATCCTCCCTGAATCAGGCCTGCGGCATGCAGCTGCTCTATTTCATGTACAAAACAGAAGGTACGGCTATTGGCAATTTCCTCCCGGAAGGCTTCTATGTTCTCAATACGGGCATGTTGCGGGCGCATCACCGGCGAATCAAAATCTATCATCACTGAGGCGCGAAAACCCTCCGAAGCGGGCATTGCCACCAGGTGGACACCTCTTCCCGCCTCTTCATATTCGAGGGGCTGGTCCAGGTAAAATATCTGAATGTTTTCTTCCTGCTCCTCCCGTCCGGCCTGGTCGAGGGCCTTCACGTAGCCCCAGGCGCTGCCGTCGAGGATGGGCGGTTCGGGACCATCGAGGTCCATCCGCACATTGTCAATCGAAAGGCCTGCCAGAGCTGCCATCACATGCTCGACTGTGTGTACGCTGGCCCCGTTTTCAGAGAGCGTGGTGCCCCGCGAGGTATCTGTTACATTGTCCACATCAGCCCGGACAGCAGGGCTTCCTGCCATATCCATGCGGTGGAAGACTCGTCCGGCATTTGCGGGTGCAGGATGAAAAGTCAGGGTAGCAGATGCTCCTGTGTGAAGACCGATACCCGAAACGGAGACGGACTCCCTGATCGTGTGTTGCTTTCGTTGCATAAACAGTCTAATCTCTCTGCTCCAGCGCCTTTTCGAGCGTCTGGATGCGCTTGTACATTTCTTCGAGTTTACGAAATAATAACTCCGAGCGCAACTGGCGCTGAAAAGGCTGGATGGGCGAACCACGGAAGGCCAGCCCTTTTTCGGAGATAGAGGTATTAACCCCGGATTGTGCATCAATTTTTACGCCGTCGGCAATGCGCAGGTGGCCTACGATGCCCACCTGACCACCGATCATACAGTATTTGCCGAGGCGGGTGCTGCCTGCGATACCTGTCTGCGCGGCAATGACGCTGTGCGCACCGATTTCGACATTATGGGCAAGTTGCACCAGGTTGTCTATTTTTACGCCGTCTTTGACTTCGGTAGCGCCCAGGGTAGCCCTGTCTATACAGGCATTTGCCCCCACTTCTACGCCATCGCCCAGCACTACAATACCTGTCTGCGGAATTTTCTGATAGGTGCCATCGGGCAGCGGCGCGAACCCGAAACCATCGGAGCCGATCCGGCAACCGGCATGCAATATACAGCCTTTGCCCACGCGCACCCCCGGATACAGCACCACCTGCGGGTAGAGCACCGTATGGTCGCCCACTTCACAATGGTCTCCGATATACACTCCCGGATGCACTTTTACCCCTTTACCGAGTTTAACCCCTTTGCCAAGGTAGGAAAAGGCCCCCAGATACACATCTTCGCCCCAGGAAGCATCTTCTGACTGATGGGAGGGCTGCTCTATGCCCGATTTGCGGGGTGAAAGCATCTCAGCAGCGAGTTCCAGCAGGCGGGTAAATGCCCGGTAAGGGTCTTCTGCCCGCAGGAGTGTGGCCGAAAGCGGGGATTGTGGCACAAAGTCCCGGCTTACAATCACTGCCGAAGCCTTTGTGGTGTATATATAAGGTGTGTATTTGGGATTAGCCAGAAAGGAAAGCATGCCATGCTCCGCTTCCTCGATTTTGGCGAGGTGGTGGATTTCCACAGAGGGATCTCCCTCCACGTCAGCCTGAATCAGGGCAGCTATTTGAGCAACTGACAGCTTCATAAATGACAAATCATTTGACAAAGCTAAGGATTCTTTCGATTCCTTAATACTTAGTTTGTGTAGAGTCTCCCTTTTTGCACAATGCCCAGGGCTTTTCCTTTGAGAAGCTGGCCTGTAAAAGGACTGTTTTTAGCGCGGGAAGGAATGTCTTCGCGGGTGAGGGTCCAGGTTTTTTCCGGATCAAACAGGGTAAGGGTTGCCAGATGGCCCTCGGCGATCACCGGAGCTTCGGTACCGAGGATTTTTGCGGGGGAAATGGCTGTTTTTTCCACCCATTGAGCCAGGCTAAGTGCTTCTGTATCAATCAGGTGCATCACTGCCAGGGAAAAAGCGGTCTGAAGTCCCAGCATACCCGGATCCGCATGGCCAAATTCGACCTGCTTCTCTTCGATACCCTGCGCCTGATGTCCGCTGCAAAGCACATCTATCGCTCCCTGGCGGAGCAGGTCTGTGAGCTGGGTGCGCTGCGCCGGACTCCGCAAAGGGGGAAATACCTTGAGGTTGCTGTCAAATTCGCTCAGGGCCGTGTCGTCGAGCGCAAAGTTGTAAAGGCACACGCCTGTGCTCAGGCCGGGCAGATCTGCCTTCACCGCATGGATACGCTGCAGCGCCATAGGAGAGCTAATGGGCTGAATGTGAAGGCTTCCGGAAGTATATCGGAGCACTTCCAGGGCCTTGACGACGGGCAGCAGCTCACTAAGTTCGGGTTCTCCTTTCATGCCCAGCATCGCCGACTGCTCGCTTTCGTTCATCTGGGCATCGCCGGCAATGGAAGGATCGTGGGGCGTATGCACCAGCGGCCTGCCTGTAATGCCGAGGTACTGCAAG
>RDXT01000905.1 GCA_004292985.1 Bacteroidota bacterium | reverse complement strand
GCCTGCAGGCCAGCGATGTGGTGCGTCACCGCCTGGTCAAGGACATTCTGGCAGCCTATGAAAAGGCGATGAAGATGCTCTGAGCTGTCAGTCTTTTATAAAAAAAGCGGAGCGTAGCCAGGTGCCACGCTCCGCTTTTACGTAGTACGATTCCGCTTACTCCACCACAATCTTGCGAAGTCCGCGGAGGCCGTCCACCTGAACATCGAGCAGATAGATACCTGTGCTCAGGAAATTCAGATCGAGGGGCACTTCGCCGGAGCTGATGCGGCCTACGCGGGACATGGACAATTCGCGTCCGCTGAGGTCCGTGATGCGCACGATCAGGTCAGATGGGCGGTCCAGCTCCAGTTTCAGGGTAAAGAAGCCCTGGCCTGGGTTAGGATATACGCTGAGCTGCTCGGCAGTCAGCTGGTCTTCGACACCGGCGCCGCAGATAGCGATGCGTTTTTTCACCGAGTCAATGCAAGGGAAACCATTAAACTGGAACAGACCTGTAATCAGGGTAACGTCATAGCCATTGGCAGCTACATTGTAGGTGTGCAGGCCATTTTCGGTGTAGCCAAAAGAGTTGTCGCCATAGTCCCAGAAGTAGATGGAGTCGAGGGCTACGTTGTCATAGGCAGCATAAAAAGCTTCGAGGTTATAAAACTTGCTGTTAATCAGGGACTTGCTCGAAGTGTTTGTCAGCGAAACAGGTGTACCAAGCGTAGCGCAGGCAATAGATACATCAAAGTCAGCTACGAGGGGATACTCCACATGTGGCTGGATCAGGAAGTCGCAGTCGAGGTTAGCGCCGCCGATGGTCAGCTGGGTGGACTTGTACCAGGTGTTGTTAAATTTGATCGCGCCCAGTTGCTCATTTTTCCCTGCATCTACGATCCAGTTGGTGGAGACAACGCCGAGGGTCGAGTCTGAAAGGTTCTCCAGCACAACGAAGTAGTCATTCGATACGACTACAGGCGTTGGGAAGGTGACGGTATGAAAAAGCGCAGAGAAGGCGCCATTGCCGAAGGTAGAGTCCACTTTCACGGTCACAGTTCCCAGCGGGTTGCCCGTAGGTGTGCCCGTGGCGCTTACTGCATAGACAGAGCATTTTACATTAATGCGGGTAGTGTCGGTCACCCCTGCAAATCCGTAAAAGCTCAGGCCCCTGATGGCTACTGCCTGGTTGGCTGGGATCGGGAACAATTGGCCTACTGCTGGCGCGGGATTGCCGATTCCCAGTATCTGGAAGCCGGTGTCAGCATAAAAAGCTTTCAGAAAAGAATAGCCCAGGGTGTCAGGGCCACAGCTTGCCAGACGGGTAGCGCCACTGCGGGCGGACTGAAGGGTTGGCAGGCCGCGGTCAGGATGAACCGCAACGTCTATAGAACGAAGAGACTGGGCAGACGCAGACAAAGACAGCATAAGGCCTGCCAGAACGAGTAAAAATCTCAGATTCATTGGAAAGGTTGATAAAGGTTGATGAATAGACTCTGTTCGAAGGATTAAGTATGCAAATTAACGAAAAAAACGATAATTGGCAGCCTGCCCAGGGCCAGAACTCTTTATGCAACACATTTGCATGTAAGGCATACATTCCGTAGATTTGCTGTATTATCCGATGAAACGAGCCTTCCGCATATTCACCACGGTCCTTTTGCTGCTGCAGGCGCCTGCCATGCTGCTGCCGGAAGTGTTGTTTCATCACTGTGGGAATAGCATTGCGCACAGTGACCACTCAGGGCAGCCTGCTTTTGAAGCCAGTTGTCAGATGTGTATGACCGGCTATGTGGCCAGCATGCCTCCGGTGCATGTATTTGCTGTGGCCATTTGCGAAACCCCTCCTGCCCAAAGCTCCCCGCTCAATACCTGCCGGGGAGAGCATGCACCCCCCTTTGTTTCCCTGCGTGCCCCGCCCCGCTGCTGATCTGGTACAGGCTTAGTGCCTTTTTCCCATTTCAGTACATTTTACTCCGGCGGATGAAACGCTTCCCTTTTTTTGCTTGCCTCCTGGGCCTGGCGGCCTGTGCGCAGCCTCTCTTTTCACAGACACAGTGCCCGCTCCATGTGAGCGGCTATCTGAGCGATACCCGTGAGGGCTTCCCTCTTCCCTATGCCGAAATTTATATCGAGCAATTGGGTAAGGGAATCGTTTCCGACTCTGCCGGGCACTTTCACCTGGACAATATCTGCCCGGGCGACTATGTGCTGAAGTGCAGCCATATCTCCTGCGAACCGAAGGCCTTTCATCTTCATCTGGCCGGAGACACTACTTTGTACTGGGTGCTGGTGACGACAGATCCGGCGCTGGAGGCAGTAAGCATTGTGGGAAAAAAAACAGCTCCGGTATTAGCCCCGCAGCAGCAGCTTTCGGTACGGCAGATGGAGCAGCAGGCAGGCAAATCGCTGGGCGACATGCTGAGTCAACTCAGCGGCGTGAGTAACCTGCACACGGGTGCAACCATCTCCAAACCCATTATTCACGGCCTCCACAGCAGCCGGGTTGTCATCTTAAACAATGGCATCCGCCAGGAGGGGCAGCAATGGGGATCGGAGCATGCGCCCGAAATAGACCCTCTGCTCGCCACCCGCCTGACGGTGGTAAAAGGTGCCTCGGCGGTTCGCTACGGATCGGGGGCCATTGGCGGGGTTATCCTGGTCGAGCCTGCCCCGCTCCGCGACAGTGCAGGTATCGGTGGCCGGATCAGCCTCGGAGGTTTCAGCAATGGCCGCCAGGGCTTTATTTCAGGGAGGATTGGCGGGAAACTGGCGCAGATTCCCCTCGCGTGGCGCGTGCAGGGCACCCTGAAACGGGCAGGCAACCTCCGGACTCCCGGCTATTACCTCAGCAACACAGGTATGAGCGAGGCCAATGGCTCCGCAGCCCTCGCCTGGCGTGAGCTTAACCGGGGGATGGAACTATTTTACAGCCAGTTTCATACCCAACTGGGGATATTCTCTGCCTCGCACCTGGG
>RDXT01000904.1 GCA_004292985.1 Bacteroidota bacterium | reverse complement strand
GTAGGCCTGCTGGTAGTGCGAGCCGCTGCGCTGCCACTGTCCGATCTGCACCATTTTGCCGTGGTATTTGGCGGCGCGGAGCATCACATTACATTCTTCGATCGAATTGGCGAGGGGTTTTTCGCAATACACATGCTTACCTGCCGAAAGCGCATCGCAAAAAGCGAGGCAGTGCCAGTGGTCTGGCGTAGCAATGATGACTGCATCCAACTCCTTCATTTCCAACATCTTGCGATAGTCTTTGAAGAGTTTGGGGCGTTTGCCGCGCAGTTCTTCCACATTGGCAGCCCGCTCGTCGAGCACACTCTGGTCCACATCGGCCAGGGCGAGACAATCGGCTTCGGGGACATTTTGCAGCAGGGCGCGCATATTGGACCAGCCCATGCCCTTGCAGCCAATCAGGCCATAATTGATTTTATCGTTGGGAGAAACGCTGCGGAAGGTGCTTGCCAGGGCATCGAGGGGCATCACAGAGGCCACACCAGCCCCGGCAAGGGCCATCGCGCTCTGGCGGATAAATGTACGGCGGGAACGAGACATAGGAGTAGTATAAGGTTTTATCCAAGATACTGACTATTTCCGGGAGATGCGTGAGAAAAGCCTTGCTCAGGGGAATAGGGGAATAAGGGAAGTAAGGGGTTTTGCGGGAGGGAGTTACAAATATGCCTCAAAGCCCGGGCAGTCCTTGAGCCGGAATGTTTCGGTGCCGCTGTACTCTCTGACAAACAGCCTCAGCCAGGGAGATTTATAGCCTTTGTCCGGCGTATCTCTGTCGTGGCGGTAAGATGCATATTGCTCTGTCTCATGCCTTCTCTGACCGCAGAGGTGTAGCATATAGGCCGCCTGCGCTGCAACTTCGCGTAGTTGCGGGTTATTTCGGGCCAGATCGAGCGCTTTACGGTAACACTCCACTGCACGGCTGCATTTGTAATAGACATCCTGGTAGCGCTCACTGTTCGGGTAAAAGTTGAAATTGTAATTGCCACTTCGCGGATATCGTTCATCACCGCTCTGGCCATAACTGAACATCATCCAGCTATCGCCATAGTATGTGCTGTGAAAATAACCGTGGCCCAGCATCAGCCATGCAAGGGCCGCACGCGGATGGTCCCTTCCGGTCATTTCCTTCCAGTCGAGCATCGTTTCCACATAGCGGGCTTTTGAGGGTTCTACCCTCGGCCCCCAGTCCGAATTTGAGCGGAAGATGCGGTTATAGCGGATGGGGTCATAATGAAGGTGCTGCTCAAACTCGTATTCACTCTGCCAGACACATTCGGGCACCTCCGAAAACGCACAGGCGGCTGCCTCCAGTTCGTTGCGGCGAAAATAAAGGGTTCCTTTCAGTTCCAGCCAGACCCCGTCGTCGGCCAGAGGCTCGATACATAGATAACGCTCGAAGCTGTTTTTCCGGCGCTTGTGCTTGAGGGCGAGTACGCGATCTATATCATCCGGACTGGCCCAGCGGTCGAAAAAGCTGATTGCGTGATAATAATTTTCCTCATCGAACCACTTTGTGCCAAATTTGCCTTCATAAGCGTCATACATATTGTTCGTATAAGCATCTGAAAAGTTTTTCCGCAGCGCCGAAATCCGATAGAGGCATCCTGCCGCTACGATGTCGCCCTGCGTCTGAAATCTGTGACTGAGCAGCAGTTCCAGTGTGGCAATCTGGCGAAAGTCATACCGGGTAGTAGCTTTATTTCTCAGGGAAAAAAGCCTGCGTGCGATGCGTTCTCTGACAGCCGGCGCAGAGAGCCGCGCATAACTGATGTCGGCCAGCAGCAACTCCACCTCTTTTTGCTTTAGAATCGCCGGGTCTTTGCTGCCGGGAAAGGCCGCCAGCCAGGCCGCGTTCTGCGTGCTGTCTTTCAGCATAAGTGCAGTATGTGCCAGCGTCAGCGTGCGGAAGGCTGGTGGCAAATCACCTGCATCTTTCAGAAAATCAGCCAGTTGCGACAAATACAAAAGGTCTTTCTCGCAGTTTTTTACCGTATAGGTATATTTCCATTCATGGGTTTTGCCATCATAGTAGCCCTTAGGTGCCCGCAAGTGGTCTTCGTAGCCCGTAAGTGCTTGGGTATAAAGCCAGTCCTCAATTTTGTTGATTTCCCGTGTAATCAGCAGGGGGATAAAATAATTGCCCGGCTCTTGCTGGTACAGCGTGCGGAGCTTATCCATTGCCGGGCCGGGTGTGTGAATGGCTTCGATGGCCGTAAGTAGTTTCCGGGTCTGGGCATCAAGCTGGGGGCGGAGCCTCCGCAGGTGCTCCCGCTGAAAGTCGAAGCGTCGGTACACTTCTGTTTTTGCCCCCTTACTCAGGCCAAAGGCTGTAAGGCGCCATCGGCTGGCTTCTATGTCATCTACCTCTGGCTTCCGGCTGTAAGCCTCAGATATTTCCAGAGCGCTCCAGGTTTTGGCAAGACAGGCAGGTTCACGCTTAAGGTAGCGCTCATATACCTGTACAGCTGCCGCAGCTTCTTCAAAGCGGCTGTACTGGCGGATCACCTGAAACGCCATACGCTGCTTCAAAAACGGCGACTCCACCCGATCCAGCAATAACAGCGCATCCTGCAGCAACTCGCAGTATTTATCTTCAAAAGAAAGGGCCGATGTGCCTTCCTGCCAGGGATCCCGATCTGCTATATAGAGCCATTCGTGGCGTTTGGCAAATGCCAGATACTCAACCACTTCTGTCTTTCCAGGGCCGATGGCCCACTGTATGAATGAATTGCGGGGAAACACATCCTCCAGCCGCTTGCCGCGCCAGGCCTGGAGAAAATACTCCGCCTCGATGCTGTACATAAACTCCCGGATATCAGCGAGGTCTGCCTTTCCTCCGGTAAAATGGTACCACTCACGGCAGTTTTCTTCGCGCTCACGCCGGGTTTCTTCCTCCGTATCCGGAAGAATCCCATCGCTCAGATAGTGATAGCTATAGTAAAATGCCTCTACCTGCGGACCTGT
>RDXT01000903.1 GCA_004292985.1 Bacteroidota bacterium | reverse complement strand
TTCACCTCATCTATCAATGCTTTTTTAGCATCGAGATTGGTAAATTCTTCCTGATGACCGCCTTTGTAGTGCTGGCGGCGGGATCCAAAGAAGGAGTCACAGGCTTCGCGGAAGCGTGCCCATAGTTTATTGGAATGACGCTCCGGAACGGCTCCGACGAGCTTCCACTCATCCTGAAGCTTGCGGAGGTCTTTACCTACGCGGTCCCAGTCTTTGTCTTTTACGTCTTTAACAAGTTCTTCGGCTTTCTCTACCAGTTCGCGTTTGCGCTCCAGGTTTTTGGTGCGTACTTCGTCGAAGTCGGCAAAAAACTTGGATTTGGCAGCGAAGAAGTTGTTGGTGATTTCGCGGTATTTATGCCAGAGTTCGCCGTTGACATTGGAAGGAGCAGGTCCGGTGGCCTTCCATGCTTCCTGAATGTCGCGGAGTTTCTGGGTAGCATCGTTCCATTCGCGGGGCTTTTCGGCTTCGAAGTTGGCGAATGCGCTCATTTCGTCAAGCAGGCCCTGCTTTTTCTCTGCATTTTCCTGGCGCTGCTGCTCCAGAATGGCATTGAAGCCCTGGCGCGCCTCGAAGAAACGGTCCACAGCGGAACGGTACTCCTCATTTACCCGCTCCATTTCTTCACGGGGGATGTGGCCTACGGTTTTCCACTGAAGCTGAATCTCGGAGAGCTGGTCCATACGCTCGCGCCAGAGGTCCACGTCGCCGCGTTGCTCTTCGGGAGGGATCAGTTTGAAAATCTCCTGAATCATCCGCTCTTTTTCCTGAAGATTGATCTTGCGATCGTACTCCAGCATTTCGAGGTGCATCTCGCGCAGCTTGTAGAACTGGTCGAGGAGGGAGCGGTATTTATTGTACAGCGGCTCGATGTCCACTTTCAGCACCTGGCCGATGTGTTTCCAGGCATCCTGGATCTCGCGCACTTCCTTGATCCGGGAAGGATCATTGGCTTCGAGCACCGTTTGCAGGCGGTCAATAAGCTCGCGTTTCAGGCGTGAGTTTTCTTCGCGCAGGATTTCGGCCTGCTTCTGAAACTCAGTTCTTTTTTTGTTGAAACGGGAGAAGGCAGCCTGGAAAATGGTCTCAAATTCATCGGGAATAGACTCGTTGGATTTGAGGAAATCGTAGCTGCGCTTAACCAGACCCACCCTTGGGATAGAGCCACGCACGTCGTCGGAGTGAATGTACCTGTCGAGCAGGTGAATCAAATCGGCGATATTAGCCTCTTCAAGCACCACCTTTCCGGGGTCCTCAAGCTGCATGATGTCTTCGATCTTGTCCAGCAGACCCAGGTTCAACTCAGGGAGCCCGTCAAGCTCGGAGGGGGCAACCTCCTCCTGCTCCTGCTCCTCCCCGGCAGCGACTTCCTCAGGAGCCGCTTCGGCGACCTCTTCGGATTGTACAACAGGATCTTCTCCCTGCGTTTCCGCTTGGGGTTCAGTCAGGGGAAGGGTCTCTGCTTCTCCGACCGAAGGTTCTTCCCCGACTACCGTATCTTCGTTTTCAACCACTACTTCTGCAGGATTTACTTCCGCTACGTCTTCGATATCCTTGCGGACTTCGGGGGTTTCATGCTCAGGCATCAACATGCGCGCTCGATTACTGGTTTGTCATTTTCGACCGTCTTTTCCAAGACGGGCAGTGCCTTTTCAAAAGCGGCTGCAATTAAGCGAAATAATTTCAAAATATCCTTTGTGCATTTTCCAGGTTCAGGAAAAAAGCGAATGTGCAGGTAAAGTCTCAACTCTGTGATGCCAAAATCCATGCCCCAACTTCCTCCTTCGACGGATTATTCAACCCAAGTTTGAGTTTTTTGTTCAGGCCGCAGATATCCTGGTGCAATTTATTGGGATTTACCTCCGAAATATCCTGTGGCTGGGCATAGCCGAGTCGTTCCAGCAAAGGGATAAACGTATCCGGAACCCCAAGCGTGGCGAAGGCATCCGCATTTACGTGTTTTTTTTGCTCTTCCGGGCGCATCTGCGGGAAAAACAACACTTCGCGGATATGGTCAACGCCTGTCATAATCATACTCAGGCGGTCTATGCCGATGCCCAGACCTGCCGTGGGCGGCATACCGTATTCCAGCGAACGCAGGAAATCCTCGTCGAGGGTCATGGCCTCTTCGTCTCCGCGTTTGCCCAGCTCCAGCTGAAGCTCAAAGCGCTCGCGCTGGTCAATGGGGTCATTCAGCTCAGAGAAGGCGTTGCAGATTTCTTTTCCATTGCAAATGGCCTCAAAGCGCTCGACCAGGCCCGGCTTGGAGCGGTGCTTTTTGGCCAGCGGGCTCATCTCCACCGGATAGTCGGTGATAAAGGTGGGCTGAATCAGGAAAGGCTCGACTTTATTTCCAAAAATCTCGTCAATGATTTTCCCACGCGCCATGGTGTCGTCGAGGGGCACATGCAGTTCTTTGGCTGCCTGACGCATCTGAGCTTCATCCATCTCAGAAATATCCACGCCGGTAAAGGACTGAATAGACTCATACATGGTCATGCGCTTCCAGGGCCGCTGAAAATTGATTAGCTTCTCTCCTACCCTGACTTCCGTCGTGCCATGAAGGGCCAGCGCTACCTTTTCGATCATTTCCTCTACCAGATCCATCATCCAGTAGTAGTCTTTGTAGGCGGCATAGACCTCCACCATCGTAAACTCCGGATTGTGAAAAGGGCTCATGCCCTCGTTGCGGAAGTCTTTGGCAAATTCATACACGCCCGGATAACCGCCTACGATTAATCGCTTGAGATACAGCTCGTTAGCTATGCGCAGATAAAGCGGCATATCAAGCGTATTGTGGTGGGTTTTGAAGGGACGTGCGGCAGCTCCGCCATACATAGGCTGAAGAACTGGCGTTTCCACCTCCAGGAATTCGAGCCCGTTGAGGTACTCGCGCATGGTCTGGATCAGACGGCTGCGCTTGCGGAAGCGCTCGCGCACCTCCGGATGGAGGATCAGGTCGAG
>RDXT01000902.1 GCA_004292985.1 Bacteroidota bacterium | reverse complement strand
ACCGATAGACACAAAACCAATCACCCAATTTATCGAAAAAGACCAACATTGGCGCTACCGCTATTTGACCTTGGGGTTTGGCGATCAAATGGCGTGGCTTTCTGCCAACACTTCTGCCCAAACTCCAGATGGCAACTACCACTCAGCGCGGCGCTTGATTGAATTGACCCGAACCCCAGTTGAACGTCTGGACGGCGCAAAATTCACGGGTGTGCCTGGCTTGGGCAGTCTGGAGGACTTTTTAACCCATCCAGAGCGTTTTTATTTAAAATTTGTCTTCAGTGCAGACACCTTCTATGACCCCTTGCTTTATTTTATGGGTTGGCATCGGGTGGTGCGGCTCGAGAATGGTGTGATGGTTTGGGAGCGTGAGGACATCCCCCCATTGCCAGAGCGGCTGCCACGCCCGACCATTTCGCTGTGGCAGCGCTTGATGTGGGGAACATTGCCATTTTTAACACTGGTGTTGCTGCCTTTTGTGTTGTGGCATCAACCCAAGCCCAACCGTGCTTTTTACGGGCATCAGTTTCGTATTGGACGACGGGTGCTTCGACTGCTCAAACCAGATTCGAGACGTGCCAGAATGTCGCACCTTGTCCCTACGTTGCCTCCGCTCAAATACCCCCGGTTTTGGTTGGGCTTGGCAGCAAGCACCGTGCTGCTGCTGGGGATTTGGTGGCTCATGCCAACCCCAAGCACCCCCCAAGCCACGGTGCAGGCATTCTGGAACAAAATCGACTTTGGACAATTTCAACAATCTTTTCTCCACATCGCTCCCGAAGGTGGGCTGACGCTCGAGCGTTATTTGCTCGAGCGCTCGGTGCGCGGCGGGCTGACCATCAATTACGCCAAACTTGCCAAATTGGAGACCAAAATACTCAGCCAAGATCAGCACAACGCCGTGGTTGAAGCACACCTGACGTGGCTGACCAGCCTTTCAATTGTCAAAGAGGTTGTCACGCAACAACTGGTGCAGCAAGGTGGAGCATGGAAAATTCGCCAAGCCCCCTCAATGATGATTCGTCCCAGCTTGCGTTTTCGCAGTGAGCCGAGCTTGCAGTACGAGCGCTCACCACGGCGCATCACCACCAACACCACCGACACCCGAGATGTGCTTGACCGTCCGCAACTCGAGTTGGTTTCAGCGCGGTTGGTGGCTTGGAATCAGCTCACAGGCAAACGCGTTTACTCGGTTATCGGCGAACTCGAAAACATCGATGCTCGACCCGCCGACTGCACCATCGGTGTGCGCTTGTATGACCAAAAGCAACAAATCATTGCCGAAGAAAATGTTGGTACGGGCATGATTCACAAACTCTTGCCAGGTGAACGAACCCCGTTCCGATTGGACTTGACCGACATACCGCCGCCAACCAGTTTTGAGGTGATTGCCAAAGCGGTGGTGACCCAAATCGACCTCGAGCGACCACTCGCCATTTGGTTGCGTCAGACCAAAGCCAATCACCTCGAGTTTGAAACAGCCATCAGCAATGTCACTGGTCAAAATGTGGTTGTGCCTCGGGCTTTTTTTGCTTTTTTTGATGCTGCTGGTTTGGCTTGGCTCGAGATTGAAACCATCAAAGACCAAATTGCCCCATCGCGCACAGTCACAACCCGTTTGGGGTTTAATGTTCCCAAAAATTATCAAATTTTTTCCAAACAGCAAACTTCAGATGCCGCCACGGTGTTTGATAATCGCCGTGCCAAACGTGTAAATCCTGTTTTAATCCCCGCCAAACCATGGTCATATCGGGTGCAGATGCAGGGATTATTGGGGGCACCATGAGGGTTTTTTTGTGGGGGCTGGTGTGTTTTTTGATTGGTTTAAACGTTGGCGTTCGGCGCGTACAAGACCCCCCAATCCTTGGTTTTCGTCCAATCGTGCAAACCCAACTGCGTTCAGACGGCGTTGGGTTGACGCTTCTTGCCCCCGACGACAGCTTGTTCGCCGACGGCACCCCATTTCAGATTTGGCTCGAGACCCCCGCAGGATTGCAAGCCAAAAAAAGTCAAACCCGTGCAGGCAAAACCCAAGAAATTTTCTTTCCTTATCGCCGTGCAGGATTGTTGCTGTACCGCATTCGGGTGGCAGAATTCGAGCTCTCTGGGCGTTTGCAGCGCTTCAGCCAAGCCCCGGTCAATCCACTTGAACTCAACGTTGGGGCTCGAGCCGTGCGGCTTGATACCCGACGACCACCCGCTTTGGTGATGCATCCTCTGGACGCTCTGGGCAACGTCAGCGATGACCCCATTCTGGTCACCACCCAAACCCCCGATGGAAAACGTCAGCAAAAGCGCATTCGCAGCCGTCATTTGCTGGCGTTTATGTGGTTGCCTGTGGGCGAGCGTCCGGGTTTGCTGTCGGTGTCTGCCCAAGCCACCAATGCTTTTGCCGAACGTGCCGAAGTGGACATCTTGGCTGGGGCAACCACCAGTGGCAGGTTATCGGTGCAATCAAACACCACGGGTGATCTGACCCGAGACCCTGTGGCGCTTGGGGTTGGCAACCTTCAAGATCAATTTGGTAACCCCGCGACCGATGGCTCAGCGGCGGAGTTCTCCAGCCGCTCGGCTCTGGGCTGGAACCTGTTTGTGGTTCGCCCAGTGGTGCGTGCCACCGCCAGTGCGCGTGTCCCGTGGCAGGATTCAAGCCAAGTCACGGCTCGCATTGAAGCCCTGAGGAGCCCTGCAACAACCGTGCCAGTCTGGAAGCCAAACTGGAAAATTTGGTTCAAGGGAGGCGTTCTTTACAGCAACCGCATCCAAGACCAAATCGGTGCTTTTTTTGATGATGGCAGCCGTCTTCAGGTTGAACTGATTGGAAATCAAGACCGCCATGATTTTCAGGTGGCGTTGCAAGACGGCAAATTGGTCTGGCGCATTCCGCAGTTTGCAGGATTGCAAAAAATTCGTGTTTGGTTCCTTGGGCAAAGCCAAACGATTGACCTTCGCTGAGGCAGTGTTGTGAT
>RDXT01000901.1 GCA_004292985.1 Bacteroidota bacterium | reverse complement strand
GCGAGGTAGCGCATGAAGGTGTATTCGGCGCGGAGGCTCAGGGCTTCGGAGGCGCGGTAGCTCAGGGAGCCGTAGGCCGTGTGCTGGTTGAGGGTGGAGTTGGGCCGCCAGCAGTCGCAGTGTTTGAACTGGTAAAACGTGTAGTAGCGCCAGCGTCCGAGGCTGCCTGCGAGGCTGTTGAAGCTCGAAAAGAGGTTAAAGGAGCCGCCGGTCTGCCGCGAGGTCCACTCGGCTTTTTTGGTCAGGGGGCCGTCTTTAAAGACAAAATTGATCATGCCGCCAAACTGGGGACCGTATTGCAGCGAAGCGGCCCCGCGCACCACTTCGATCCGGTCCAGGGCCTCGGTCGGCGGGGTGTAGTAGCTTTCCGGATAGCCCAGCGCGTCGGCGCTGATGTCGTAGCCATTTTGGCGGGTGTTAAAATTGGAGCTGCGGTTGGGGCTGAGGCCGCGTCCGCCGATGCCGAGCTGAAGGCCGCCGCAGTCGCTTTCCCAGATGTTGAGGCCCGCTACTTTGGCGAAAATCTGGCGGGGGTTATTGACGGATTTATTTGCGCTAATGTCCTGTAAGACAATCACTTCTGTTTTTTTCCCTTCGTAAATGGCGGTTCCTTCGATGCCTTCGAGCCTGCGGATGCCGAAGCTGCGCTCGCGTTCGGCCTGCACCAGCACCGCGTCGAGGGCGTAGCCCAGGGAGTCGAGCGAAATGTCTATCAAAACCGAGTCGCCGCTCAGGCGGATTTCCTGCTGCCAGGTGTTAAATCCCAGGGCAAAGGCCACAAGGGTATAGGCGCCGGGCCGCAGATCGCGGAACTGGTACCTGCCTGCGGCATCGCTTCGAACCGCTTCGCCCGATTCTTTGAGCAGCACCTGTGCGCCGGGCAGGGCTTCCGCACCGCTGCGGACAGTTCCGCCCAGATATACCTGCGCATCTGCGACTACGGGTAACAGGCTGATAAGTAGCAGAATGAGTGCATTTTTTTTCATAGGAATCCTTATTCTTCCGGCCCTTGGGTTACCCAGGTTTTTTGCTGCCATCCTTCCCGGACTTCTGCCAGATTTACCTGCGGGTCTATCAGCAACTGGCTGCGGCGGCCATTCCAGGTGACATAGACCTCGGCGCGTACCATTGGATCTTGCATACCCTGCTGCCGGTAGTGATCCGCGAGAAAATGGGCAAACTGAAGGATCATATCCGGCTGAAACGACATTTGTTTTTCCTGGTGGGCGTTGAGAAACTCGCGGTTATTGACCACTCCTTCCCGGCCTTCTGCACCGTCTTTTACATAAAAAACCGCTTCGCCCGATTTCTCCGCCAGCATCACGCGCCAGGAAAAGCGGTAGCCTTCTTCGTTCCAGAACAGGTTGCCTTTGTACAGCAAATAGCGCCAGGGAAACAACAACTGAAAGGCAAAATGAAGGCTTAATGCACTGATAATGAAATACCTGCGCCATGCATCCGGCATCGCAAGCGGAAGCAGGTTTCCTTTAAAACGGTAAACTCTTTCCCATAAACGCTGGTGCCATTTGCCCGGAAAAAACATCAGCGCCATCACGATCATAATGAGGGGAAACATGCCAATCTGAAACAGCAGCCCTGTGATGACATGAAAGAAAATGACACTCAGGTAGGCTAAGGTGCGTGTGGGTCGCCAGAGGAGGAAAAAAACGACGGTTGAATCGTAGAGCATTCCGGCCCAGCTAAAGAGATACGCGGTGGTTTCGTAGCGAAAAAGCCCTCCGATCAGGGGCATATCGGTGTGGGCGGGTAGCCAGATGCGCAGGGGGAGGCCTTCGAGCAGCCATTCGGTATTAATTTTGGCTAATCCTGCATAGATATAGACAATCGCTACCTGTACCTGCACCATCAAGACCGTCCAGCGGGGGGTAAATGCTGTTTCTATCTCCGGATGCCTGCGTATATCGAGCGAAAAAGCCCGGTTGGCCGGTACAATGGCCATCATAAAAGCCGCAATCGAGATGAAGTAGTAGTGATTGAGGTAATAGGTCAGGTCAATGAGTTCGCAGTAGGTAAACAGCAGGGCAAAGAGCAAGGCGGATATGCGGTAGAAAAATCCCAGGATGATCCCCATCGCGCAGAGCAGCATCAACCCATGCACCACATACATACCCGCCGTGCCAAGCGGTTCCACCCAGTCAAACCCGAAGTAGCTGAAATGGAAGCGGGGCCGGGTGTAGTGATCTTCTACCCAGCCCCGGCTCATAAAACGAAGGGTACCTGCCAGCATCATCAGCCCGAATCCGACGCGAAGTGTGAGCAGCGGGGCAATCGGTACGGGGGCAAACAGGTGTACTTTCAGCTGCTTAATCTCCATCTCCGCTGGCGAAGGTAATCGAAATGCCCAGCAGGGAGGACATATCGCTCTTGTAAAAGCGGGTGAGTTTCTGAAGTTCTGTAAACAGGAGCGCGACCTCCGCCGGGTGGCTGTTTACCAGTTCTGATAAGCGCCCTTCGGGCAGCGCGTCGAGGGCCGCAGTGAGCGCAGCAAGCTGGGCCTTTGTGTCGGCAACCAGCGCCGGACCGCCTTCCACCTCTTCGAGGTAGTCCGCAAAACCCTGACCTTCAATGCCATTGATTCCTTTTCCGCTCCAGATACGCGCTGTCGCTTCTACCTGTGCGCGGATCAGCGCCACCGAAATACCGCTGTAATAGGCTTCGACCCGCGTCGGCTCGGTTCCGGTCTGTCCGGCACGCAGTCCTGCCGGGAGGCCCACCTTGTCGTTTTTCAGCGATTCGTGGCTTTGCACAAAGTGGTTGTACAGCTCCGAAGCGGAGCTTCCGGCATCGGTGCCATCATGCGTGATAAAGTCAACTTCGTAGGTTTCCCAGTCTTTATGTACCTGATTTACATGCGCTTGCACATCGGCGGCTATGGCCAGGAGATAGCTGCTGCGTTTTTGTCCGGCTTCGCCCTGGTAGCGGGCCAGCACGGGCGCAGCCTCTCCCGAAAG
>RDXT01000900.1 GCA_004292985.1 Bacteroidota bacterium | reverse complement strand
ACAAAGCGCCCTTCGCCCTGGTCCCGCTGGAGGGTGATGCCCGGAATCCGCAAAATAGCCTCCGCCGCATTCATATCCGGAAACTGCTCGATCTGCTCGACTGATACCACATTCTGAATATTGGCGGCATTGCGCTGCTGGCTCAAGGCCCGCATCTGCCCCTGCAACTGACCTTTAATCTGGACCGTATCTGCCTGAACATCACCCGATTGTAAAGCGATGATCACATATTCGCGGGGCCGCGCACCCAGGTCGAGGGGAAGCGTATCTGCCTGGTATCCGATGTGCCGCACGATCAGGGTAGTTTTCCCCGCCGGAAGAGACGGAAAGGTAAAGCTACCGGCTTTGTCGGCCAGGGCACCTTTTGTTGTGCCCGAAACATAAACGGTGGCCCCCGGAAGGGCCAACCGTGTTTCTGCATCTATGATTTTGCCACTCACTTCGACCGAAGACTGGGCGGGCAGCAGCAAGCCGGTACAGGCAAGCAGCAGCAAAAGGCTCTTTTTCATCGCATTTCCCCAACCTGTGCAGCAGCGCAGGCAGTATTACAGAATCACCAGTTTACGAACGGAAGTCCCCTGCGCTCCTGTTACCTGCAGCAGATAAACGCCTGCAGGTATCGTCTGCACATCGAGGGTAATTTCCTGGCCAGACAGCATCTGCCAGTTGCGTATTTCCTGACCGGAAAGGCTCCAGAGTCCGATTCCCAGTTCAGATACCGGAGATTTCGGAAACTGAAGGCTAACTTTATCTCCGGATACAGGGTTGGGAGTCAGGGTAAATGGCTGGTTGTCTATATTCGCACCAATGGAGGTGGTTGTGCGGTAATAGATATACAATTTGGGGATCCGCTCCGGGTGGTTCAGGCCGTCGCCGCCGTCATCGGGATCGGCTATATTTTCAAATGCCTCAAAGTCGCGGGCATTGTCCTGGGAAGAAGCGCCCTGGTCTTCACCTGCAAATATCAGATTGAGGGCATTGCCGGGTTTCCAGCCGCTGCGGCTAACCACTTCCTGAATGATTCCCTTGAGGTTGGGGCTGCGGTGAGGCGTCCAGATGGCCCAGTCTTCCGTAATCTCCCAGCGGATAGAATCCTGGGTAGAAGGGCGGGCGGTAATCAGGTCTGTATTGTTATAGGTAATGGCGCTGTCAGCCGCTTCGCCATAGATCGTAATATATGCAGGGTCGCCTTCGGCCTCGTGTGCAAAAATTTCCAAAAACGCAGAGTCAATGGTCGCGCCCTGTGGCACATTTATGCCCCGGAAAACCAGACCTGTAGTTACAATGTTAAACTCATCGCCTTCCCAGCCCATGTCGAGGTCGTCGTCAAAGAGCTTGTCAATGGCATCGTTCAGTTGCTCGGCATCATCCGTAGAGATCGGCGTACCCGCCTCCACAGCTGTTTGCTTGATCCTTACGGTGTCGAGCAGAGACTGCCCTTGTGCTACACCTGCCAGAAACAGAAAAACAAAGAAAGGTACAATTCGTTTCATATGTATATGGTAAGAGTTCATACAAATAAAATCAAAGTAATACCCTCATTCTACTATTGCAGATAACTTAACATAGTCTTAATACACGCAAACAATTTTTGGACTCGCTGCCCACGCAGGATTCTATTACCTTTGCAGCATCTGCATTTACCTTCCATCACCTATGCGCTTTTTCTCCGGTTTTTCCGCCCTGATTCTCTGTGTAGCAGCCTGTCAAAGCCCGCAGAATACAACAGAATCCAGCAGTTCCGGCCGCCTTCAGCCTGTCATCGTCACAGAAACGGTCAAATATGACACCGACGATCCGGCGATTTGGATTCACCCCACAGACCCTGCGCAGAGCCTGGTGATCGGCACAGACAAAAATCCCGACGGCGCTTTGTATGTATTTGATCTTCAGGGGAAAATCATTGAAAACAAGGTAGTGCGCGGCCTTCAGTACCCCAATAATGTGGACATCGAATATGGCTTCCTGCTGGGCGGAAAGTCCATAGATATTGCCGTGGTTACTGAGCGCGAGCGCTCCATGATCCGCATTTTCAGTCTGCCCGATATGAAAGCCATAGATGGCGGGGGAATTGAGGTATTTGTGGGTGAAACAGGAGAAGAATATCGCATGCCGATGGGCATTTCGATCTACAAGCGGCCCTCAGACTCGGCCATCTTTGCCATAGTAGGCCGTAAAAATGGCCCTGCAGAGGGCTACCTCTGGCAATACCGCCTTTCTGCCCAAAATGACAGCACCGTAAAAGCCACGTTTGTCCGCAAACTCGGTGCCTACAGCGGCAAAGCCGAAATCGAATCCATCGCTGTGGACGATGCCCTGGGCCATATCTATTATTCAGATGAAACCGTCGGCGTGCATCAATACCCTGCCGATCCGGAAAAAGGCAGCGTGGAAATCGCCCTTTTTGCAACCCAGGGTTTCACCGAAGACCACGAGGGCATTTCCATTTACCCTACGGGCGACAGCACAGGCTATATCCTTGTTTCCGACCAGCAGGCCAATGCCTTCCACGTATTTACCCGCGAAGGTAATCATGCAGAAGTAGCCATTTTACCCTGTTCCACCAATGCCAGCGATGGCTCTGAGGTAACTGCCACGCCCTTGTTACCCCTGTTCCCCAAAGGCCTTTTTGTGGCCATGTCCAGTGACCGCACTTTTCAGTATTATAGCTGGGAGGCGATGGAGAAGCTGATTTTGGCGAAGTGAAACAAAAATATCCGATATTTTTGCGGAGAATTCTGAAAAATATCGGATATTTTCCCCATGTTACAGCGAAACAAGTATCAGGAGCTGCTTGCACACGCATCGAAACCGGAACATACCATTCTGATCGGTGCGCGTCAGACAGGCAAGTCCACCCTGTTAAAGCAACTCGGAGAAGCCCTTTCGGGGTCGGGGGAGCGTGTGGCCCTGCTCAATCTGGAGCGAAAAAATATCCTATCCGAGCTGAATCAAAGCCCTGAGAACGTATTTAAGTA
>RDXT01000899.1 GCA_004292985.1 Bacteroidota bacterium | reverse complement strand
ATTACCTCCTTCGCGGTGGCAGGGTTCGCAATGGGTGCGGATGATCGTGGCAATCTGCCCGTAGTAGGTGGGCGTCTGGGCAGCAGCGGGCAGCGACGCTGTCAGCAAATACAAAAAAGGGGCACAATTGCCCCTTTTTGTCCTTAACCAAAACCAAAACAGTATTTTCAACCTTATAAACACTATGGTGAACCTTGCTATGCGACCGCAAGATGGTTCAGGTGTTGATGGTTTGTATTACTGCCTGGTTAAATAATTGTAAACAGTTGGCAGGAAACAGATCCAGCGGTGGGTGAGCATAGTCGAACCCCCGCAAAACAGGGAGCTGTTAACTGTTTTTCGAAATAAATTTCATGTCAATGGTCCGGCGGCGGAGGTCGGTACCCGCGATCTCGACTTTAATGGAATCGCCGAGGCGCAATATACGTCCGTGGGTGCGACCCACGAGGCAGTAGCCGCTTTCGTCATAGACATAATAGTCGTCTTCGATGCTGTGGGCGGGGGCAAAACCTTCGCAGAGGTTTTCCTCCAGTTCGACAAAAATGCCGCTTTCGATCACGCCTGAGATGATGCCGGTAAATTGCTGACCGATTTTATCCTCCAGAAACTCCACCTGTTTGTACTTGATCGAAGCGCGTTCGGCCTCGGCTGCGGTGCGCTCGCGGTCGGAGCAGTGGCGAAGCTGGGCCTCCATATCGGTCTGGTTCACGCCATAGGTTTTGTTGCCATATTGCGTGAGCAGGCGCTGCACCATCAGGTCCGGATAGCGCCGGATCGGGCTGGTGAAGTGGGTATAAAAAGGGAAACCCAGTCCGAAGTGACCGATATTTTTGGTGGTGTAGAGGGCCTTGGCCATGGAACGAATGGCGATGCTTTCGATCACATTCTGTTCGGGCGTGCCGTGAACCTTGCGCAGCAGTTCGTTCAGGTGGGTAGAAGGGTCATTACCTGCCTCAAAATCAACGGTATAGCCAAATGCGGAAACAAATTTCTGCAGGTTGCCGAGTTTCTCCGGATCGGGCAGATCGTGCACGCGATAGACGGATGGCAGCGGCGGATTATCGAACAGTTTAAAGATATGCGCAGCAACCGTGCGGTTGGCCAGCAGCATAAAGTCCTCGATCAGGCGGTTGGTGTCCTGGAGTTTTTTGCGGATGACCCGCACTGGCTTGTCGTTTTCATCCAGAACAAACTTCACTTCGTTGCTTTCAAACTCGATAGAGCCCTTGGTCATACGGGCTGCGCGGAGTTTTTTGGCCAGCGAATTTAGGATCGTAAGTTCCTGATAATAAGGACTTTCGAGTTTTCCGTCAATGACCTCCTGCGCTTCTTCGTAATTAAAGCGGTAGTCGGAGTGAATGACCGTTTGCCCGATCCAGTAATTGATGACCTGCGCTTCGGCATTCATCTCAAATACAGCGGAATAGGTCAGTTTATCTTCATTCGGACGAAGGCTGCACAGGAAGTTGGAGAGTTTTTCGGGCAACATCGGCACCGTGCGGTCCACCAGATACACACTGGTCGCACGGTGAAAGCCTTCTTTATCTATGGCACTCCCCGCCTGGAGATAATGCGAAACGTCTGCAATATGCACCCCTACCTCATAATTGCCATTTTCCAGCACCCGGAATGAAAGGGCATCGTCAAAGTCCTTGGCATCGTAAGGGTCAATGGTGAGGGTGGTAATCTGGCGGAAGTCCCGGCGGCGGGCGATCTCGGCATCGGTGATTTTTTCCGGAATCTGGGCTGCCTCTTCTTCTACATGTGGTGGGAAATGAGGATCAAAACCATATTGCAGCAGAATGGCGTGCATTTCGGTTTCGTTTTCACCTGCATCACCCAATACGCGGATCACCTCAACTTCGGGTGCGCGGCGCTCCCAGCTCAGGAGCTTTACGCAGACCTTTTGTCCGGGGCGGGCATCATTGAGTTTATCTTTGGCAATAAAAAAATCGAAGCGTATGGTGCTGTCGTCGGGGATCAGGAAATACTGACCGGGGCGGCCCTGCTCGACCACACCGACAAACTCTGTGCGGAGGCGCTCGACCACTTCGAGTACTTCGCCTTCGCGGCGGCCTTCGGGCTGGCCATCCTTGCGGCGGCGGCGCTGCAATACCTGAATCCGCACCGTATCGCCATTAAAGGCACGGTTGAGCGACTGATTCGGAATGAATATATCCTGGCCATCTTCCATCAGCAAAAAACCGGCACCGCTGCGGGTCACCTGGATTTTGCCTGTGATCTGGCTGCTGTTCCCTGTGTACTGGAGTTTTCCTTTGCCCAGGTGCGTGATCTGACCCACAGATTCCAGATAGGCTAATGTGGCACGCAGTTCCTGGTTGCTGACAATGGGCATAATACCAATTAATGCACCAATCTGTTTTGAGGTAAATGACTGCTCCGGATGTGCTTTCAGGAAGGTAAGTATTTGCCTTTCAAGCAGTTGAGCATTCAGATTTCGGGGACTTTTCTGTTGAGAGGGTTTTGACTTAGCAGAAATTGCTTTTTTCTTTTTCTTCATACATACATTAAATAGACGATTGCAAGGTAGGAATTTATTTGTACATTTACGGCGTTTCCGGTTTCTGGTTCATACCAGAATTAAAAGGGAAGCAGGTGTAAGTCCTGCACAGTTCCCGCTGCTGTAAGTTTCTGCCCCACCAAAAGGCAACTTTCGTCCATCAAACCACTGTTCCGCTCTGTTGGAATGGGAAGGGGGACCAAGGGGAAACAAGTCAGAAGACCTGCCGAAAACCGTTGAGGTTCGCAGCTTTCGGGTAAAGAGCAAAGAACAGATGATGCAAACGAAAAGCCTACAGGGCCTTGAGCCCATCTCCCCGCTTTTGCCTGTCGGTCCCCCGGGATTTCGTCAGGCCCTATTCGCTTGTACCCCTGTCTCTCCACCTGCTCTGCCTGGCTGCGGAATGTTATCCACAAGCTTACGGCAGTCCACATGCGTATTTTTTACTTCCTGCTGAT
>RDXT01000854.1 GCA_004292985.1 Bacteroidota bacterium | reverse complement strand
CTGCTGCCCGGCAAGCGGATAGACCTGCGGGTAACCCTGCGCTACAACTACGAGCCTGAAATCATTGTAGGCACCCTCCAGGGCATTCCCCAGTGGCGGAGCCTCGGCACAGTGCCCCTCCAGCGCTCCCATGAAGCATGGCTGGGGCTAAAAAAACGATTTTCGGTATATACAGGATTGTATGCCGAGCTGAGCATGAAGTATTTTCACCTTGCCGACAGCCTCTATACCTTCTCCCTGAACCAGGAAGCCCTTCGCTATCTGTCTAATAATGAAGGGGTTGAATATTATCCCTCCTTTCTGTTGCAGTTTACAAAGGACCGGCGCGACCTCATGAGTTTTCCACTCGAAGGCTACAAGTATCAGGTCTTTGGGCGGGTAGCCGGGCCGGGGACCACCTCTTTTGCCAAGGCCGGAGCCACCTTTGCACACTATCTGCCTCTGAGGCGGCGTTGGAACTTCAGCTACGGACTTCATTATGTACATAGCTGGGGTAAACGGATTCCCTGGTACGAAAAAAACTTTATCGGACTCAGCCGCCGCGAGTTTTCGGGAATCAGCTACGAACTGAGGGGCTATGAGCCTTACCTGATAGATGCGACGCAGCTGGGAATGGCAAAAGCCGAGTGGAAATTTGCGATTGTGCCCCGGCAAATGATACATTTGGAGAGAATGAGTTTTGCGCGTTTTCAGCAGGCACAGGTGGGTGTGTATCTCACGGTGTTTGGGGAACTGGGCTACGTTTCGGACAAAAGTATCAGCAACCAGGACGACTTTTTAAAAGACCGATTGCTGAGCGGATATGGAACCGGACTGAGCATTCTGGGGCCTTATGACCTGCTTTGGCGCATAGAATATAGTTTAAACCACCTTGGAAGAGGGGGTTTGTATGTGCATGGAACCCTACCTATCAGATGAAATTAGCTATTTTTGGAAGGTTAACGGAAAACACCGACCTCAATATCCTTGCCCAGTTTTTTCTTTGGCTGCGTTCGCGGGGAGTTGCCTATTCGATCTATGAGCCCTATGCCCTCCAGATGGCCGAGCGGATGCCGGCTTCGCTGAAAGTGGAGCACAGCGAGGTGTTTTCCCAGAGCGATCAGATCAAAAACTGCCGTTTTCTGTACTGTTTTGGGGGCGACGGCACCATTCTGGAGGCGGTGCGCTTTATCGGGAAACTCGGCCTGCCGATCCTGGGGGTAAATTTTGGCCGCCTGGGCTACCTCACCTCGGTGAACCAGGCCGAACTGATCACAGCCACCGAAGAGCTGATGCGCGATATGTACCGTATTGAAAAAAGGTCGCTGATCTCCGTGATTTCAGATCCGCCGGGACTGTTTGGCGAAAATCACTACGGCATCAACGATCTGACCATTCACAAAAGCAAGACCAATGAGATGATCACAGTCCACACCTACATCAACGGTGAATTTCTCAACTCCTACTGGGGCGATGGTCTGATTGTGGCAACTCCCACAGGATCAACGGCTTACAGCCTTTCCTGCGGCGGGCCGATCATTTTTCCCAGCTCGGCGACCTTTACCATTACCCCCATTGCCCCCCATTCGCTGACGGTGCGCCCGGTGGTGATTCCCGACGACTGGGTGGTGTCCTTTGAGATTGAATCGCGCTCGGGTGAGGCGATGGTGGCCCTCGATACCCGCACAGAGCTGGTGAAGGCCAATATGTCCATCGCTGTGCGGCGGGCGGCCTTTAAAGTGCGCCTGCTCCGCATGTCCACAGCCAAACACGTAGATAACCTCCGGCGCAGCCTGATGTGGGGTCTGGACAACCGTAACTGATGTGCGAACATCTTTTGCTTCCGTTTCGGTAGGGTAATTGGGCTGCCATTACATCCATAGTCAGGGAGGTGTAATCAAGGCAGGGATTTCGGTTTTATACGCAGCAATGTTTTGACTATACTTGCCCTCGTAATATACTTCTTTTCGCCTTTGATCGTTAGTTACAGGTAAATCCACCCACGGTTTTCAATCCTAAAGTCCCTCTCATGAAGGTTTTCAAATATTGCCTGGTCCTGATTCTGGCTTTGTCCACATCCGAACTGTTGGCTCAGTACCGATACGGGTATTTCCGGGTTGGCGTTTCCTCTGGTACAACCCACTATCTGGGAGACCTGGACAATGATTTTACGTTTCAGTTCACAAAGCCGGGTTTGGGGATAGATGGTTCTTACCGCCTCAATCCGATCATGAGCACCCGGATCCACTTTTACCGGGGCTGGCTGAAAGCAGCAGACTCTTTGTCCAACTCCGAGCCGCGCAACCGCCGCAACCTGAGCTTCCGCAGCCCGGTAACGGAGTTCAGCGCCCAGCTTGTGTTTGACTTTATCCCCACAGAGCGCCGCTATAGCTACCGCCCTGCCTATACGCCCTACGTATTTGGCGGCATCGGTATCTTTTCCTTCAATCCGCAGGCGCAGCTCAATGGCCAGTGGTACGATCTTCAGCCCCTGGGCACCGAAGGCCAGTACCTGGCAGCCATCGCCGACGAATACCCGCTTCCTTACCGCCTGACCCAGTTTTGCATCCCGATGGGCGTGGGTACCCGTTTTGCCCTGACCAAAAAACTCGATCTGGAGATCGAAACCGGCTTCCGGAAGACCTTTACAGACTACATTGACGACGTAAGCGGCAGCTATCCCAACCTCGACGATCTGCGCGCCTCCAATCCTGTAGCAGCCATCCTCTCCGACCGCATAGACCGCACCCTCTATCCGCAGGGCGCAGGCGTGGTCAATGGCATCCGGGGCGACAGAACCCAGCAGGACTGGTACATTTACAGCTGTGTACGTGTGAGTTACATCATTGATTGGGTGAAGTGTCCTCAGTTCTGAGCCTGATTTCCCGCTTTCTGAAAGAATACCCAACCGCATCTGAATTCAGATGCGGTTTTTGTTTTTTGTTTATTAATTTTGAGAACTGGTTCCGAGAGGCAACCCCATGAAAGTGTGAGCGTTTACAAGTTTGCAAGCAGGCAAAATGAGTTTCAGGGAAAAGATTGATACGGCAAAACTGCCTGAGCATGTGGCTATCATTATGGATGGCAATGGCCGCTGGGCGAAAACCAGAGGCAATGAGCGTATCTTTGGCCACCGCTCAGCGATTGAAGCCGTGCGCGACACGACCGAAGGTGCAGCAGAGCTGGGCATTTCGCATCTCACGCTCTTTGCGTTTTCCACCGAAAACTGGAACCGTCCGGACTATGAGGTAAATGCCCTGATGACGCTGTTGGTGGATACGATCCGCAAGGAGACTGCCACCCTGATGGAAAACGACATTCGCCTGTCTGCCATCGGGCATCTGGACCGTCTGCCGAAAAAGTGCCTGAAAAACCTGCATGAATCCATGGAGATGACCGCTCAAAACCGCCGGATGACCCTCAACCTCGCCCTCAGCTACGGCTCCCGAAGCGACCTGACAGAAGCCATGCGCAAGCTGGCTGTCTCGGTGCAAAAAGGAGAAATAGCCCCGGAGGCGATCAATGAGTCCATGATTTCTTCGCGGCTCAGTACGGCGGGCATACCTGACCCCGGGCTGCTCATCCGGACTTCGGGCGAGTATCGCATCAGCAACTTTCTCCTCTGGGAAATCGCCTACTCCGAAATGTATTTCACCCCCAAACTGTGGCCGGATTTTCGCCGTCAGGACCTTTTTGAAGCCATTGTGGACTTCCAGGGCCGCGAACGACGCTTCGGCAAAACCAGTGAGCAAATTCTCAAATAAATGAAAAAACGACTCCTGCTCAGCCTATGGCTTCTTGCGGGCATGATTGCCGCCCATGCACAGCCTACTCCCGGACAAACGGGCAAAACCTATACCGTGGCGGGTATCGAGGTAGAGGGCGCTGAGTACAGCGACAAAACGACTGTCCTTGCCATGACCGGCATCGCTGTCAATGACCGCATCAGCGTGCCCGGCATCCAGATTTCAGACGCGATCAAGCGCCTGTGGAAAGAAGGCATCTTCAGCGATGTGTCCTTCCGCGCCGACCGGATCGTGGGTGACAAGGTGTTTCTGGTCGTGGAGGTGAAAGAAAGACCCCGCATCTCCCAGTTCTCATTCGAAGGGATCACCAAGTCGCAGGCAGATGACCTCCGCGAAAAAATCAATTTTATCCGGGGTACCATCCTCACCGAGTCGAAAAAACTCTCCGCCGAGCGCATCATCCGCAACTTTTTTGTGGAGAAGGGCTACTACAATATCTCGATTAATATTGTTACCGAGCCAGATGCGGTGCTGAAAAACGGCGTAACGGTTAACATCCTGATAGACAAAGGCCCCCGTGTCCGGATTGATGAAATCAGGCTGGTCGGTGCTACGGCTTTTACGGAAGTGAAAGTGAAGCGCAACCTGAAAAAAATCAAGGAGCAGGTGTACTGGCGCGTATGGTCTCCTTCCAAATTTATCCCCAAAACCTTTGAAGAGGCGAAAAAAGGCCTGATCGAAGCGTATAATGAGGAAGGCTACCGCGACATGACCATTGTAGCTGACACAGTGTATGTGGTGGACGAAAACCACGTGCGGGTAGAAATGAAGCTCGACGAGGGCATCCGTTACTACCACCGCAACATCTCCTGGTCGGGCAATATCAAATACAACTCAAAGGATCTGAATGAAGTCCTGGGGATCAAAAAAGGCGATGTATATAGCAATGCCAAGATTGACAAACGCCTCTTCGGCGATCCCAACGGCTCCGATATTTCTTCGCTCTACCTCGACGATGGCTACCTCTTCTTCAACGTGGACGCTGTAGAAACCAATGTGCAGGGTGACTCGATTGACCTTGAACTCCGCGTGGCAGAAGGCCCGCAGGCCACCATCCGCCGGATCATCATCGAAGGAAACACCAAAACCAGTGACCACGTGATCCGCCGCGAAATACGCACCACCCCCGGCGCGAAATTCAGCCGTTCGGAGATCATCCGCAGCCAGCGCGAGATCCTGGCACTGAACTATTTCGACCAGGAAAAACTGAATGTAGTTCCGATTCCGGATCCGGTGAATGGTACGGTGGACATTAAATATACCGTGGAGGAGCGTCCTTCTGACCAGCTTCAGGTGCAGGGCGGATGGTCTGGCCGTCAGGTCAACCCCCTCACCGGCGAGGTATGGTTCGGTGGTTTCGTAGGAACGGTGCAACTGGGCTTTAACAACTTCTCTGCGCGTAAGATTCTGAAGCCTGAGGCATGGCGTCCGGTACCCTCCGGCGACGGTCAGCAACTGAACCTGGCGATCCAGATGAACGGCCAGAACTTCCAGAACTACTCCTTTACCTTTGTCGAGCCCTGGCTCGGAGGCCGCAAGCCTACTTCGCTGGGTGTGAGCCTTTCCTACCTGCTGTGGAACACCCGCCAGTCGAGCGCTTCCTATGCCCGGATGAAAAACTTCACGGCCTCTGTGGACCTGGGCCGTCAGCTCAAATGGCCTGATGACTTTTTCACCTCCCGCACCACCCTTCAGTACAAATATTACGACATCCTCAATCCTTCGCAGTTTAACTTCCAGGGATTCAACGGCGAGCCGTATGCTTTTATCAACAGCCTGACCCTGCGCCAGTCTTTTGACCGCAGCAGCGTGGATGCACCGATTTTCCCGCGTAGTGGTTCGCAGATGTCCTTCTCGGTAGAGGCGACTCCGCCTTACTCGCTGGTATTTGGCCGGAACAAAGACTACTCCGAAATGACTGCCAGCCAGAAATACAACCTGCTCGAATACCACAAATGGCGCTTCAACAGCCAGTGGTACTACCGCATCGTGGGTAACCTGGTCCTCAGCACTAAGATCGAAGCCGGATTCCTGGGAGGATACAACAAAGAAATTGGTACACCTCCGTTCGAGCGCTATATCCTCGGCGGTGCAGGTCTGGTCAATGGCTTTGCCAACTTCAACGGTCAGGAAGTGCTGCCTCTGCGCGGATATGAGAACCAGAGTCTTTCCAACAATGGCATTGGCTACCCGATATACAGCCGCTTTACCGCTGAGTTCCGTTACCCGATTTCCCTTAACCAGTCGGCGCCTGTCTGGGTGCTTGCCTTCCTCGAAGGAGGAAACGGCTTCCAGAACTTCCGCACCTACAACCCTTTCCAGCTACGCCGCGCAGCCGGAGGAGGTCTTCGGGTGATGCTGCCGATGGTGGGTCTTCTGGGTCTCGACTGGGCCTATGGATTTGACTCGGCCAGCGATACGAACCCGGCAGTCAGCGGCAGCCAGTTCCACTTTATCCTCGGACAGCAGTTCTGAGACAGCGTCCGTGTCAGATTTGCCAGCAGGCGTGCAGAATATATTTTCAAAAGAAACAGCTTCTGCACGCCTGTTTCGTAAAATGAGAGGTATTTCTGACATTTGACAAACAACCTCAACTTTACTCGTATGAAAAAAGTATTCGCCTCTGTCGTTTTCCTCGCCCTGATCAGCGCTTCCGCTTTGGCTCAGAAAGTCGGATATGTTGATTCTCAGGTGATTATGGATAAAATTCCGGAGTACAAAGCCTCTCAGGACGAGATCGAGCGCATCTCCCAGAAGTGGCAGAAAGAGCTTGAAGACAAATACAAGGCTATCGAGCAGATGTACACCGACTACCAGGCGCAGGAAGTGCTGCTGCCGGAGGACGTGCGCAAGGAACGGCAGGATGAAATTTTCCAGGCCGAACGCGAAGCCAAAGAATTCCGTGAGAAAAAATTTGGCTACAACGGCGAACTTTTTGCCCTTCAGGATGCCAAAGTAAAACCCATCCAGGATCGCGTGATGCGCTCTGTGGAGCAGGTAGCCAAGCGCAAACGGGTGGACTTTGTCTTCGATAAAGCCGGAGAAGTTACCTGGATGTACACCAATTCCCTCTACGACCTGACCAATGACGTACTGGAAGACCTCGGTCTGGCAGTGCCTGCGGCCACAGGAACCGGAACAGGGAATAACTAAGCCAGGTAGAAAAAAATCCCGGCGGATTGTCGGATTCTTCGTACCTTTGGCGGCCTTTGTTTGAACACTAAACCATTTACCCTCCAACAAAATGAGGCTGAAATCTCTCTTCGCAACCGGCCTGATATTCTGGGCAATTTTGGGCACAGTTTCCGCTCAGAACATTAAGATCGGCTACGCCAATATCCAGGCGATCCTGGCATATATGCCTGAAACCAACACGATGGAGCAGCAACTCCAGACCTATGAGTCCAAACTTGCTGAATCCCTCCAGATCAAGCAGCGTTATCTTCAGGAAAAATACGCTGAATACCAGGAGAAAGCCGCAGCCGGTGCCGATGAGGCAACGCTGAAGCCTCTGGAAGAGGAAATTGTGAAGCTGGACAAAGAAACCCAGCAGGCACAGCAGGTAGCCCAGGACAAAGCCCTGGCCAAACGTCAGGAACTGATGGCGCCGATCGTTGAAAAGCTCCAGAAGGAAATTGACGCCATCGCCAAGGAAGAAGGTTATACCTACATCCTCAATGCCGTGGACGGTTCCGGTATCTCCGTGGTGCTGCATGGCCCCGAAGAACATGACCTGACCAAAAAAATCCTCACCCGTCTGGGAATTGCCATTCCTGCGGAGACACCTGCGGCCACAACCGGCAGCAACTGATTTTTTTGTGAAAATGTATAAGCCCGGCTTCGTGCCGGGCTTTTCGTTTTTGTGTATTTCTGACGAACTTGCCCTCCACAAAAACATTTACCCATGCGCCCCTATCTCCTGCTTTTCCTGGTCATCTGTACCCCCGGTCTGATCTCTGCCCAATACTACGGGGTGTCGGACCCCATCACCGGACAATGGTCCCTGGGACTTTTTGCCGGAAGCGGCATCATCCGGGGCGATGTGACGCCGCGCTGGGCCGGGATACAGACAGGTATTTATGGTAGCTACACCCTCAACCGGGGCCTCGATATGCGTCTGAGCTTTCAGGGTGGGCAATGGAAGGGCATGGACCTGACGCCTACGGCGGGTTTTCGCTTCAATTCCGCATGGAACGGAACCAGCAACCCCGCCGTATTGTATGACAGTACACAGAAGATCGTGCACAACTACCGGATGCGTGGCGGCGATTTTGCTATTGCCCTTAAACTCAACCTCAACCGCCTCTTTACCAGCAGCAAGGCCCCCTGGGATGTGTATCTGCTGGGTGGGGTAGGGGCCTTTTTGTACCAGACAGATGTAAATGGATCGGACGATGTCTCCGGAAATCTGTACGATTTTGAGTCTTTGTCCTATGAAGACCCGGTGCTGGCCCGTCAGGCGCTGCTGAACCTGCTCGACGATACCTACGAAACCCCGGCAGAGCGTGATGTGGTCAACAGTACCCGCTTCGGCCCTTATAATGTCCACACCAATTTTCATGCGGGGGCGGGTTTTCTGCTGCCGGTGAGCCGCAATATGCGTATGGGCTTCGAGGCGCGCTACCTGTTTGTGAGCGACGACCTGCTCGACGGCCAGCAATGGGACGAAAATAACGAAGCCAGCGTGAACACGGACAAGGTTCTGAACCTGTCGCTGATGCTGGAGTATCTGTTTTGATGCGTCTCAGAGTTTTACTTCGAAGGTATAATCTGTGAAAACGGTATATACTTGCTCGTAACGAAGGAGCCGGCGCGGCTTTATGTCAGGCACTCATCACGATAAAGCTTACCTGTTATCTAACGTGCTGTCGCTGAGGGTTCTGCGTATGTACTCCTTGAAACTTGTATTTTCTACATCAAGAGATAATGTAGGAAACAAGTCCGGTGAACCATACTGCGCTTCACACTTCTTACGGAGCGCAGCTGCTACAGTACAGATATCTGGTCCGTATATAAAATGTGAGAAACTAACTGTTCTCTCTCCACCATTAAATATGGCTCCTCTTCTGGTAAATCTTAATACAGTATCTCTTGGCATTGACTCATAAAACCGACACTTTGCGTCAAGATATGGTAAAAATTCGCACTTGCCTTTTCTCTCAATATATGCTGCTACATCACAAAGTGATCCATAACTCTCGTTTACGGTGACAAGCTCATAAAGCAGTAAATCAAGCCCATACTCCCCCAAAGTCACTTCATAGAAATACAGATACCTTTCCAGGAGAGCGTCGTTATCCTCTACTTTCTGTATTCGCTCAAAGGGGCTATTGAACATATAAAAAACGCCCCAAAGAAAAAGGGTAGTGAGGGTGGCTAAGCTAATCCAAAGGGTGTTTGCAATGCGTTTTTTCATACTCCTGAATTAATGGCCCCATTTATGTAGGAATGAGGTTTTTGGGGGTAGCTCCCGTTTCTTATGCATAAAGTACTGATACAGGTCCTCGTAGAAGGTATCTAAGGTTGTAGCATTGTCAACAAACATACGTGAATCTCTTCGGACTAATTTTTTTGTAGCGTTATTAGTAGTCGAATCCCGTTCGTATCTGACAATACAAATAGAGTTCGTAGAATATGAAATATGGTCAAAAGACAGCTTTTCGAGGGGAAATATCAGCGTATCTGTAACGGGAAACGTTGGAATAACAGAATAACTTGAGGTGGTACTGCGAAAATTCCATATCAAAGAATCAATAGTATTTACAAAAAAACGGACCCTGACTTCTTCTCCTGTTGTATCAAGTTCTATACGTTGGATCAGCGCGATAATATCACTCCCTCTCCTCGGTACCGACGGCTGTTTTAACCGAATTTTGTAGGCAGCAGGAAGGTCATTTCTGTAGAGCTCTTTACGACCGTACATGTAGGAGTTGACATGTCCTTCAATCTGGCCATTCCTGATCGTATCTATAAATCTTGAGGCAAAGTAACTGGCCGAATAGAACGTCATTGTGCTATCGTAGAACAACACATGCAGAGCCCATTCTTCATCTGTTATATCCTCTGTGTTATAGACCACGATCAGGTCGGAGTCGTTCATTACGATTTGCTCCGCACCCGCTAATATCTCCTTCGTCAAAGCTGACCCCAAGGGAACAGTCCGATAGGCATCGCGCCTCATACAAGCACTACAGCGCATGCAGAGCAGGACTATATACAGACAAGTGGGTTTAAGGCTTACGTTCTTCATGGGTAACAAGGGTTGAGGGATATTATTATCTTTCCCGGTCAGCGCTTCTTTTGAACACCCAATTTTTTTGAGTGAAAAATAGCTTTTTTCCTGAAAAACAAACGGTGTCCTGGAAGTTATAGAATGAACGGATCACAGGATTGGTACTTGTGCTGGGACCCGCATACAGAAGATTTTCATCTTTGATCTCCAGAACATAGCTTCCGCCGCGGGAAGCGGACAGGATAAACTGATTAGAACAGGCAGTACGGTGTTCGCTATACGCCTCCATATAAAGCGATAGATAGAGTTTTTGGAGAAGGGGATTCCAGGGCAAACATAAAGGTTCTCCCATTCTGAATTCATGCACGTACGAATCCGGGTATCCAAGTATCCGATACGTAACGTTACCCTTAGGATTCTTGAGTATAAAACAGATGCTGTCATTTTTACCTTCCTCAGGAGCGGGAAGAAGTACTACGGAGGGCCTGGGGATATCCACGCGGCTTTTCAGCTCGATTTCCCTATCTGAAAGCCTTCGCCACGTACCCTGATGTCCCTCAGTTTGCAAGTGTTTGCGGACAATAAAGGTGTAGGTGGAGTCCTCATTCAGGGTTAATCGTTTGAAAAATACAAATCCAATTACATATTCGGTCTCTACGTATGTCCCCAAAACAGAATGTCTGTGGACAGAGCATCCCATCATGAGCAGGCATAAGAAAGGAAA
>RDXT01000391.1 GCA_004292985.1 Bacteroidota bacterium | reverse complement strand
CAGTAAGTGTACTGAGGGTTTCGGGCATGTCTTTGAGGTCAAAAAACAGGTCTGTCTGATGGCCGGGACGCACAACGCCATTTTCGAGCGAAATGAGTTTACCGTTAGCTTCGATCCGCAGGGTCTGCCGCATATGCGCGATCAGCAGGGGCAGAAGTTCCTCGCTGGTAGCCGTCTGAAAATTCATTTCCGGATGCCTGGCCTCCAGTTCGTAGTGAAAAGCGGCCAGCGAAGCGCTGATGCTCAGCATCCAGGTAGAGTCCTGACGACTGATCCTCAAAGAGGAATACTGGGCATTGTGCGCGTGTATGTGCAGGCCTGAAAGCAGCAGAAAACACAGCAGGGAAACACGTAAATGAGGCATACTACCGGGTTTATGCGTGATTATTCGATGGAGAAAGATCCCTGTGCGCCGAGAAAGCAGGGCAGGAAGGAGTTGGTGCCGGGCGCAGCTACGTGGTAGTGGTATCCTCGGGTGTCGTCGCTGTGGCCGCGGCAGTCGTCGAGGTCGGAGGGTTCGTTGCCGCTGGCATCGAGCTGGGCATAGAGGCCGAAACCATCTATGGCATAGCCGATCATGGGGGCGTGGCCGTCGGACTGGGTATCTTCGGTAGAGCAGCCTGTGGCAGCGTGGTAGTGATAGCCGGTGGCGAGGTTTACGTGGCCGCCGCAGTCGTCCATCGGAGCGAGGGTGTAAGCGCCCAGGATGGCATCGGTCGGAGCGGGCGGATCGAAGTTGATGCCGTTAAATGCTACCCCAATCACGCCCATACGGTCCACGGCATCTGAGCTACTCATTTTCACGGGCTTCACCGGGATCAGATACACTTTTTTGCTGGAGGCAGAGAAATACGAAGGCTGGCACTCCACGCAATAGTTTTTGTAAGTGGGGTCCACATCGGGTCGTGCGGCAGCCTGACAGGCCTCCTGGGTGAGAGTTACTTTGATCGTACCGTCGTCATTGTACATTTTCCAGGTGGCATCTGAGTAAAAGGTGGCCATATTCTGGATGAAGGCACCATCAACGTCATAAAGCTCGTCGTTTTCAAACCACAAACCACCCGCTTCGGCACCGTCCGAGATATTATCAGGGCACCAGGGGCCCATCGTGTGGTCGCTTGGCTCGGCATTGGTCTCGATGCGGTAGCAATCGGTCACCGTACCGTCAGAAAGGGTACATTTTTCGGTCGTTACAGAGCTGATGAGGTCTTCGGCGAGAAAAAGAGCAGGATCTACTTCGATCACATCACTCTGATCCGGAGTTTCGCCATCATCGCAGGCAATGGCCAGGAACATACAGAGGGTCAGCAACAACAGGAGGTTCTTCATACAATCGTGGTTAAGGAAATATGACCTTTAGACGATGCAGGAAATGAGAATCCTTCGCGGGGTGCTGAAAAAAATTAATACCCACTCAGCCCCAGCATCAGACTCAGGGCTGTACCCTGTCGTTTTTCGGTGATGCGCACATTGCCCGTATGGACGCGGAGCTGCACATCGAGGACAAAGCGGCGGCCCTGCCAGACTTCGTAGCCGGTGGCGGCAATGGCGGCGGCACCGAAATAAAAGCTGCGTTCTGTTTCATCTTTAATATCGTAAAACGCAGGCGCATCCATGCCCAGGCCCGCTCCGGCGAGAATCCACCAGCGCTTGGAGGGCCAGTACTGTACCGAGGGCAAAATGGCCTCAAAACCCCGGTCACGCACCCGACCCTGGGCGCTGTACCGATATACCGTACCCGGCAAAGAGAGCGCCAGCGCCAGCTGGGGACGGATCATATATCCCAGCTTGAAATTGGGAAAACTCAGCGAAAGCTCTGTCTCTGCGGGCTGTGAGGCCGTTTTCAGACGGATAAGCGAAGGCCCTGCGGCAACGCCCAGAAAAAAGCCCTTGCGCTCCCCTACCCTCTCCGGAGCATTCTGGCCATTAACAGACAAAAGGGCCATCAGCAGCAGATAAAAACATAGATACCTCATAATCAACAACTTGTTTGTGAAAGAATGAGGCAAATATCCGGGCAGCTTTCCGTAAGAAAATTACCGTAGGGTAATAAATCAGCGCCCCCCGATCTTGCGGCGGATGCGACTCAGGCTTTGGGTGGTGATGCCGAGGTAAGAGGCGATGTGCTTTTGCGGCGTGCGGCGGATCAGGTTGGGTTGTTTTTCGAGCAGGTCGAGGTAGCGTTGTTCGGCCGTTTTGAGTAACAGGTCTATCTGCTGCTGCTGTTTTTCGACATAGGAAGACTCCGCCGAAATCAGGAAAATCAGGCTGCCCAGAGGCGATTCTTTCAACTGATCAATATCCTCGCGGCTGATGCGCAGCATTTCGGAGGCTTCGAGGGCGATGGTTTCCAGCGGCGATGGTTCACGGGTAATGAGGGACATATAATCCGCGAAAAATACATCTTCATACATCAGGTCGAGGCAGACGTGGGTATTTTCTTTCCAGACAAACACACCTCCGCTTCCCGAAAGGATAAAATACCCATAGCGTTCCGTCTGGCCTGCGGACTTGATAATCTCATTTTTGCGGAAGGTTTTCAGTTCGCAGAGCCATCCGAAATAGTCCCAGGCCTCGATCGGCGCTTCAAAGTAGCGGTCGAAAGAGCGTTTGAGGCGGGCAGCGATCATAGGGAAAGAGGATGTATGGTCTTCATTATGAATATATTAGCTACACATACTCCAGCACCCCTTTCACCCAATCCGTAAAATCCCCCGAATAGGGATAAATATGGTAGCGGTTTTGCGAAGTGCCCAGATAGGGAAATACGCTTTGTAATTTCTCCATCTGCTCGCTTTCCGACATCCGGTCAATAAAAAAGAGGGCTTTTTCGGTGGCATCTACGTTTTCCTCCGCAAACTGACGCAGCAGCAGGCGGATCAGGGCATCTTCGTCCGAAAGGCTGTAGCCCACAATTACCAGAATCTGGGATTCCTGCAAAATCCGCACAGCTTTGGGGAAAATGGTCTGAAAATAGGCCCCTGTGTAGTCCTG
>RDXT01000390.1 GCA_004292985.1 Bacteroidota bacterium | reverse complement strand
AACCCCATTGTGCATGTCCAGCGCTTCGGGCAGGGTCTTGTACTTCATCAGGTAGAGAATCGGCGCAAAGGTCTCCTGCTGCACAGCTGCATAATGGTTTTCGGCCTCCACGATCGCGGGCAGCACATAAGTACCCGTTGGGTAGGCATCTCCGCTGAGGACTTCGCCACCTGTGAGGAGCTTACCGCCTTCGGCTTGTACCTGCTCCAGCGCACGCTGCATCATTTCTACAGCCTGCCGGTCAATCAGCGGCCCGATGAGGGTAGCCGAATCGAGCGGATGCCCGATGCGGGCGGGAAGAGAGGCATAAGCCTTCAGAAGGCTGTTTTTGAGTTCGTCGTAGATCTGCTCATCCACAATCAGGCGACGGGTGCTGGTGCATCGCTGTCCGCAGGTGCCCACCGCGCCAAATACGATCGCCGGAATCGCCAGTTTGAGGTTGGCGTTGCGGGTCACGATGATGGCATTGTTGCCGCCGAGTTCGAGCAGGCTCTTGCCCATGCGTTTGGCGACAGCCTCACCCACGGCGCGGCCCATGCGGGTGGAGCCTGTGGCAGAGATCAGGGGCAGGCGGTGGTCATGGGCCATGCGCTCGCCGATTTCGCGGCCACCCACAACTACGCTAAATATACCATCGGGTAAATGATTGACCTTCAGTACTTCCGATACGATGTGCATGCAGGCGATGGAGGTCAGCGGCGTTTTTTCGCTGGGTTTCCACACGACCACATTTCCGCAAACGGCTGCCAGCATGGCATTCCAGGACCACACAGCCACAGGGAAGTTAAAGGCAGAAATGACACCCACCACGCCCAGCGGATGCCACTGCTCATACATGCGGTGGTGCTTGCGCTCGGACTGCATGGTCAGGCCATACAACTGGCGGGAGAGACCCACCGCAAAGTCGCAGATGTCAATCATCTCCTGCACTTCGCCCAGGCCTTCCTGGTAAATTTTGCCCATTTCGAGGCTTACCAGTTTGCCGAGGGCTTCTTTGTTGCGGCGCAGGGCATCGCCGATCTGGCGCACAATTTCGCCCCGCTTGGGCGCAGGGATTTCTCTCCACACCTCAAAGGCTTGCTGCGCGCTTTCCACGACCCGGTCATAGATCGTATCGTCGGCCATCTGGATTTTGCCCAGCAGGGTGCCATCTGCCGGAGACAGTACTTCGTGCAGGGGCAGGCCCGCGTGATAGTGTGCCTGAAGGCCTGTATGCGCAGCGGGAGCAGTTCCGGCAATGCCGAGAACCTGCTGTATTTCAAGAAGTTGGGGAGAGGTCATGAGGGTGATTTCGGGGTAAAGGGGAAAATCGGCGGCGGCCCGTATCAGGGTTTGCTTTTAATCACAACACCTGTCGCTTCAAAATTGATCGCTATTTTCGGCTCGGTAAATTTCTTTTCGGCTTCGGCTTCGCTCATGCCGCCGTCCACGGCGTAGTGGCGCAGCTCTTCAACCGAGGTAGTGTCGCGGAAGGCACGCCCTTCGATCACAGCCATTTTACCGGGAGAGTCTTTCGGTACAAAAAAACCATAGTCTTTAAAACGAACGCGCATGTCCTGTCCGTCGGCAAGTTTCATGGTCATCCAGCAGCCTTTGGCCTGGCAGGCAGCGGCAACTTCGCCTTCGAGTTTCACCGGGATTTCGCCTTTGTTTTCGATCAGGGTCGTCAGTTGCGACACAGCTACGGCATCCGATTCGCTGATCCGGAGACCGTGGAAGCTGCGGCTGCCATCAGGCGAGAGGCTATCTGCCGGGAAAATGATCGTGTCAGAAACCGCTTCGGTGCTGGCGGCGGGTGCCTGTGTTTCGGCGGCTTTTTCGCTGCAAGCCAGTAAAACCAGGGATAAGGAAAAGAGGATCGAAAACTTTTTCATATCAAAATGAGGTAGGTTCAGGGTCAGAACGCAGGCAAAAGTACAGATTTTGATACTTGCGGACAAATTGACAATGAGAATGATGTGTGCAAGAAAATGCAATTGTCTATATTGTGCACAAATTTGACCAAATGCATATCGGCAGACTTTTTCTTCGCTTATCTGCTGTCTTTTTCCTGCTCCTGACAGCCTTCTCATTCCCCGTCCTGGTGGCCCAGGAAGAAATGTTCCCGATTGATATTCACATTGCGGGCGAATCTGTGGCCAAACTGAAAGCCCCGCTGAAAAATCATCAGATTTCGATTACGCTGAAGAGTTTTGAAGGTGAATCGCGCAACTACACGATCTTTTTTGAGTCGGCAGAAGTGCTGCACCTCCAGTTTCGCGACAGCTACGCGACCCGCATGCAGGTAGCCGATGACCGCTCCGAAACTTCGACCAACCTGATCTTTATCCCCGTGATGGAGCAGGGCCTGGAAGCGCCTGTGCTCGACTTGAGCCTGCCCCCGACAGAAAAAGAAAGAAACTCTGTGCGGATTTTGCTCCTGAACCCCTACGGCGGCAAATCATATATGGACCTTACCAAAGAAATCGCCGGACAAAAGGACCTCAGCAACGTTTCGGACTATGCTTCGGTGGATTTTGTGATCGGTGAAGGCCGTTATGTTACCGCAAGAACCTTCCATATCACCATCCTCGACGATCAGAGCCTTTCGTTGAGCGTTACGGATGTGGATAATGTGGCTTTTGTGCTCGAAACAGAGGAAGAGAGCGGCGGAGCGCTGATCCGGCTGGTTACACCCTGAAAATTGTAGCACAATTTCCGGTTTTCGTGTAACTTTGTTCATCAAAAACGGTTATATTTAAACAAAAACGTACACATAAACCCAAATTCTCATGGCTTTCACTCTCCCGAACCTTCCTTACGCGCCCGATGCGCTTGAACCATACATTGATGCACGCACCATGGAGATACACCATGACAAGCATCATGCAGCCTATACCAACAACCTCAATGCAGCCGTTCAGGGCACTGCCCTCGAAAGCCAGAGCATCGGGCAGATTCTCGCCGAAATCTCCAAGCACAGCATGCCGATCCGCAACAATGGCGGCGGTTTCTGGAA
>RDXT01000389.1 GCA_004292985.1 Bacteroidota bacterium | reverse complement strand
GTCTATGATTTTGTTGAGGTTGCGGGTCATCACCTTCACCACCTCATACAGTTTGTCGTGGTCAAATTTGCCATTTACCACAAAGCGGCTCAGGGCAACGGAAGCCAGGTTACAAACCGCCACTTCGTCCTTGGAGGTATATTCGATAATCTCTGTGCAGAGGTTGCTCGAACGGATGGTGCCGAGATTTTGCTGGTTTGATTTGCGGTTGGCGTGGTCTTTATACAGAATATAAGGTGTGCCGGTCTCGATCTGGGACTCCAGAATCTTAAACCACAGTTCCTGGGCCTTTACCGTGCGGCGGGCAACTCCTTCTTTTTCATAGCGGGTATAAAGTTCCTCGAATTTTTCACCCCAGGAATCATAGAGGCCGGGCGCTTCATTCGGGCAAAAGAGGGACCATTCGGCATTGTCACGCACCCGCTTCATAAAGAGATCGGGAATCCACATGGCATAAAAGAGGTCGCGGGCGCGCATCTCTTCTTTACCGGTGTTTTTCTTCAGGTCCAAAAACTCCACCACATCGGCGTGCCAGGGCTCCAGATACACGGCAAATGCGCCTTTACGCTTGCCTCCCCCCTGGTCCACATAGCGGGCGGTGTCATTAAACACGCGCAGCATCGGCACGATGCCATTGGAGTTGCCATTGGTGCCTTTGATATAGCTGCCCGTAGCGCGGATGTTGTGGATGCTCAGGCCGATACCGCCCGCAGACTGGGAAATCAGCGCGCACTTTTTCAGCGTTTCGTAGATTCCCTCGATGCTGTCGTCCTGCATGGAGAGCAGGAAGCAGCTCGAAAGCTGGGGTTTGGGCGTACCTGCATTAAACAAAGTCGGTGTGGCGTGGATAAACCAGCGCTCCGACATATAGTTATAGGTCTCGATGGCGGCGTTGATGTCCTGGCCGTGGATACCGATAGACACGCGCATGAGCATGTGCTGCGGACGCTCCACCACTTTGCCATTCACTTTCAGGAGATAGGAGCGCTCCAGGGTTTTGAATCCGAAGTAATCGAAGTCGTAGTCGCGGTCATAGATAATGGCCGAGTCAATGCGGTCGGCATTTGCCATCACTACCTGATACACCTCGTCGGAGATCAGCGGCGCGTCTTCCTGGGTCTTGTCATCTACGTAGCGGTAGAGCAGTTCGACCGTTTCAGAAAAGGACTTGAGTGTATTTTTATGGAGGTTGGAGACCGCGATGCGGGCCGCCAGCCTGGCGTAATCGGGGTGGCGGGTGGTCATGACCGCAGCTGTTTCGGCGGCCAGGTTGTCGAGTTCGGTGGTGCTCACGCCATCATACAGGCCCTGAACTACTTTAAGGGAGACCGTAATGGCATCTACAAACTTGGGATCAAGTCCGTAGCAGAGTTTTTTGATGCGGGCGGTGATCTTATCGAGCTGCACCTCTTCGCGTTTCCCGCTGCGTTTTACTACAAACATATGTTTCTCCTGTTGAATCGTTTTGGTAAGGAATAAAGGACTATAGACTCAGGGCGCAGCCCTGCGCCAGCGGATCAGAAGTCTTCGTCGAGCGAAAACACCTGGTCATTTTTGTCGGACATAACGCCTGCTTTCTGGTATTCGGCGACGCGCTTTTCGAAGAAGTTGGTTTTGCCCTGCAGCGAAATCAGCTCCATCCAGGGGAAGGGGTTGGCGGTGCCATAGACTTTTTCAAAGCCCAGAGCCACAAAAAGGCGGTCGGCCACAAACTCGATGTACTCTGCCATCATCCCGGCATTCATACCGATGAGGGAGACAGGCAGCGAATCGGAGACAAATTCTTTTTCGATCACCACCGCGTCGCAGATGATTTCTTTTACCCGCTCGAAGGAGGTCGGATTCACCAGTTTCGAGAACAGCAGGCAGGCAAAATCGCAGTGCAGCCCTTCGTCGCGGCTGATCAGCTCATTGGAGAAGGAAAGGCCGGGCATCAGTCCGCGTTTTTTCAGCCAGAAAATGGAGCAGAAAGAACCGGAGAAGAAAATACCCTCCACCGCTGCAAAAGCCACCAGACGCTCGCCGAAGCTGTTTTGATTGTTGATCCAGCGCAGGGCCCACTGGGCTTTCTTTTGCACCGCAGGCACCGTTTCGATGGCATTAAACAGCATGTCCTTTTCGGCGCTGTCTTTAATATAGGTGTCAATCAGCAGGCTATAGGTCTCGGAATGGATGTTTTCGACCGCAATCTGAAAACCGTAGAAAAAACGCGCCTCTGTTACCTGCACTTCCCGCACAAACTGCTCGGCCAGGTTTTCATTCACAATACCGTCGCTGGCCGCAAAAAACGCCAGCACATGCTTAATAAAATGCTGCTCGTCTTTGTTGAGCTTTTCCCAGTCGGTGAGGTCCTGCGACAGGTCTATTTCTTCGGCTGTCCAGAAACTGGCTTCATGCTTTTTGTAAAACTGCCAGATGTCGTGTTGCTGGATCGGGAAAAGTACAAAGCGATGGGGGTTCTCCTGTAAAAGGGGTTCAATTACGTCTGCCATACATGTTTGAAATTGGGGCGTGTGAATAATGAGAAAGAGGGCGATTTCCGATACAAAAGCTGCGATTGAGTTTATAAAATAACTCAACGGAAATGGCTTTGCATCTATTGACTTATCCACAATCGCAGAAAAACTGTGGATAACTTTACTAATGATTTTCGACTATCCGCCGCATATATTCGTTTCCGGCGGTTATTTCCATGCCAAATATGATTTATCTTGCAATAATGTTAAAAATAATAGCAAATTTAAGGGCCTGATTATCTGCAATTTTTACGCCCCAAACCCGTCCTACGCCCATGAACCGACTTCTTCCGGCGGCCCTGCTATCGGGTCTGATCCTGTTGATAGATTTTTACGCATTCCGGGGCGTAAAAACGGCAACTCATTCTATGGCGCCCCACTGGCGGCAGCTCCTGCATGTGCTCTACTGGACGACCTCGGCACTCACCCTCGCGGCAGTGCTGAGCTACAACCTGATCCCTGCCCAGGCACTGGGCCGGGGCGGCA
>RDXT01000388.1 GCA_004292985.1 Bacteroidota bacterium | reverse complement strand
ATTCACGACCAGGTTCAGCATTTCGGGCTGGTTGGCAAAAAAGTCCATGCCCCCACCGCCCACGGCGGCCATGTCGCGCATGCGGCGCATAAATTCGGGCCGGGTAATCAGCACCGGCAACTGCTCCGCGCCCAGGGCCTGGGTGGTTACAATCATGCCCTTGCGCTCATCGAGCGCCTGCTGAAAAGCCTCTTGCACGCGCTTATTTTGCTCTTCGCTCAGCTCGATGCCAGCCGTATCTTCACTTTCTGCTTTCTGAATCAATTTGTCCGGCGTATCGGAGTCCACGCGCACCCAGCGGTTTTTCTCCATTTTCCGCTCCAGCAGGCCGATAAAATGCGGGTCGAGCACGCCGTCCATCACCAGCACCTGATAGCCTTTGTCGAGCGATGCCTGCACAAAGAGGTTTTGCGTCTTTTCGTCACTGGTGTAAAGGAGTACCAGTTGCTCGTCTTTGTCGGTTTGGGTAGCGCTAATCTTTTCTTTGAATTCGGCTATCGTAAATAGCTGATGCTCTGTGTTTTCGATCAGGCAAAACTTCTCTGCCCGCTCATAAAACTTGTCATCCGTCATCATGCCATATTTCACGAAAACGGAGATATCGGCCCATTTTTCCTCAAACTTGCTGCGGTCTTCCCGGAAGATTTCCTGCAGTTTGTCGGCCACCTTGCGGGTGATGTAGCTGCTGATTTTCTTCACATTGGGGTCGCCCTGGAGGTAGCTGCGCGACACATTGAGCGGAATATCGGGCGAGTCAATGACCCCCTGGAGCAGCATGAGGTAATCGGGTACGATCTGGCTCACCTCGTCGGTGATAAACACCTGACGTGAGTAGAGCTGGATCTGGTTGCGGCGCGGGTCAATGTCGCGGCGGATTTTCGGGAAAAAGAGCACCCCGATCAGGTTGAAGGGGTAGTCCACATTGAGGTGAATCCAGAAAAGCGGATCCTCCGCGCCGGGGTAGAGGTCGTGAAAGAGTTCGAGGTAGTCCTCGTCGCTCAGCTCCGTCGGATTTTTTTTCCAGATCGGATTGGGGTTATTGACCATTTCCTCGCCGAAAAAGATCGGGAAAGGCAGGAAGCGGCAATATTTGGTAAGGATGGTGCGGATGCGGATGTCTTCGAGGTAGTCTTTGCAGTCTTCGGAGAGGTGCAGCACTACGTCGGTACCCCGGCCTTCGCGGGTCGTGTCCTCGATGCTATAGGTAGTCGTGCCGTCGCAGATCCATTTCACGGCCTGCGCGCCTTCCTGCCAGGACTGGGTGATGACCTCTACTTCGTCGGCGACCATAAAGGCCGAGTAAAAGCCCAGTCCGAAGCGACCGATGATTTCACTTGTGCTGCCCGCGTCGGTAAATTTTTTCAGGAACTCTTCGGCCCCCGAAAAAGCCACCTGGTTGAGGTATTTTTTCACCTCTTCTCCAGTCATGCCCAGGCCCGTATCGCTGACGGTGAGGGTACCTTTTTCCGCGTCGATCGAAACGGTAACCTTCAGTTCGCCCAGTTCTCCGGCAAATTCGCCAACCGAGGAGAGGTGTTTCAGCTTGTGAATGGCGTCGGTCGCGTTGGACACCAGTTCACGAAGGAAAATCTCCTGCTCAGAGTAGAGCGATTTTTTGATAATGGGAAAAATGTTTTCCGTACTGACAGATATGTTGCCTCTTTCCATGATGGGGATTGGGTATAGTATTTTAGGGATACTGGCAAAGTCAGTGCCTTTGCAGGTTTGACAGGGGGAGAATGGACAAAATGGCAGGGGGGGATTCGGGTTGGGAATGTCCCGACTTGTGAACTGATTGGTGATAAAATTTGCCTTTTGCGTATTTTATTATCTTTTTGCGTGTATTTTAATCTTTTTGTTATGGCGGCCTCACTTCTTTTCTGGCTTTGCTCAGATTCTTTTCAGAACTTTACCTTATGAAAACAACGGACAGAAATATCATCTATCTCGATAATAACGCCACCACCCCCCTCGATCCGCGGGTGCTGGAGGAGATGATGCCCTATCTGACCAGTTTGTACGGAAATGCCAGCAGCCTGCATCCCGTGGGCCAGCAGGCCAGTGATGCGGTCAAAAAAGCGCGGCGGCAGGTTGCGGACCTGATCGGAGCAGAGACACACGAAGTCGTTTTTACTTCAGGCGCGACAGAAGCGATCAACCTGGCAATCAAAGGCGTTGCAGAAGCAAACGCTTCTAAAGGCAGGCATATCGTCACCGTAGCGACAGAGCATACCGCAGTACTCGATGTATGCCGTTATCTTGAAAGTATCGGATATGAGGTTAGCTACCTTCCTGTACAAGCCGATGGCCTCTTAGATATAGAGCTTGTCCGCAGCGCTATTCGCCCGGATACAATCCTTGTATCTGTGATGCTTGTAAATAATGAGACGGGCGTTATACAGCCAATCTCAGAAATTGCGCAAATGGCTCACAATCAAGGTGCTCTGTTCATGACAGATGCTACCCAGGCCGTAGGAAAAATGCCGATAGACGTGGAGGCAATGGGCATAGACCTGATGCCTTTCAGTGGACATAAGCTCTATGGGCCTAAGGGCGTAGGCGCACTCTATATCCGGCAGCGCAGGCCCAATAAAGTCAAAATTCCGGCTCTGCTCCACGGCGGCGGCCATGAGCGCGGCATGCGCAGCGGCACCCTGAATGTGCCGGGCATCGTCGGTTTGGGCAAAGCCTGCGAACTGGCGGGCAAGGAAATGGCTCATAATGAGCGGCATATCCGGGCCATGCGGGATGCGTTGGAGGGGGAGTTGGTGAAGAATATACCATTCTCCGTTAACGGAAGCCCAAAGCAACGCCTGTATAATGTTACCAATCTTCGCTTTAAGAACTCTGACATAGATGCACTTATGCTGAGTCAACACGGTATTGCAGTATCAAATGGTTCCGCCTGTTCTTCTGCTACGCTCGAGGCCTCCCATGTGCTGACAGCTATGGGGCTTTCTGAGTCTGAGGCTTTCTCAAGTATTCGGATTAGCTTGGGAAGGTTTAATCAAATGGAGGA
>RDXT01000387.1 GCA_004292985.1 Bacteroidota bacterium | reverse complement strand
CTTCACCTACGACTGGGCCGACAACCTTCTCACCGACATCCGCACCCACAAACCCAACGCTACGACCACCCGCACGATTACCACCTGGAATGTCTATGACCACGCAGGCCGCCTCTCTGCTACCGACTTCCAGGTGGACGCAGGCGACAAAATGCGCCTCAGCAGCCTGAGTTACAACCACAAAAATGAACTCCTCGAAAAAAACATCGGTGCGAAACACACGGGTGGCGGCGTAATCACCATGAACGCACCCTTAGGCGGTATGAGCAGCCTGAGCAGCGGCGACCCCATAGGCCCCCCGCCTGCGAGCAACCTCACCCCCTTCCTCCAGAGCCTCGACTACACCTACAACGCCCAGGGCTGGCTTACAGCGATCAACCAGCCTACCCTCGGCGGTACCAATATCAGCACCAACCTCAGCACCACTACCCTGCCCAACCCCGGCGTGGCCCCCACGGTAGTGGATAACAACGACCTCTTTTACCTCGGTCTCCAGTACAACACCCTCCAACCCGGCCTCAGCGGCACTGCGCAGTTTAATGGAAACATCAGCCAGGTGATCTGGCGCACCCGCGGCCGCCAGCGGCAGGCATACACGGCCACTTACGATTACCTCGACCGTCTCACCGACGCCCAGTACGCCCAGATCAATGATGCAGGCACGGCCACGATGAACAACCACTACCGCGAAACCCTCACATATGCCGATGCAAGAGGTAATATCGCCTCATTGCAGCGCCAGGGTGCCTACCTCAGCGGCAGCAACTACCTCATCGCCCAGATAGACAACCTCGCCTACTCATATATTGCAGGCACCAACAAGCTCAAGCGGGTACTCGACACCGCCCCCACCGCCAGCAAAGCTGAGGGTTTCAAGCCGGGTACCTTGACTACCGACCGGGGGTATGATGCCAATGGGAATATGACCTTCGATCCCGATAAAAATCTTACGTTGACTTATAACCACCTCAACAAGCCTACATTAGCAACCTTCAACGGTACAAGCCCGTTGAAGACCATCGAATGGACTTATGACGCAAGCGGTAATAAGATAAGAAAAATCGTGAAATCTGGCGGAGTGATAACCCTCAGACAAACGTATGTCTCAGGCATCGAATATCGGCGGCGGGGAGCCACAGGTCCGGACAGCATCGAATCTATCTACCATTCGGAGGGAAGAGTTTTCTACACCACTCCTACCGCTTCGCGGTATGAATACTCCATCCGCGACCACCTCGGCAATACAAGAATCACCTTCTCCGACCTCAACGCCAACAACAAGGTGGATGTTACTAACACCGCCAGCAACGAGGTCTTGCAGGAGAATCACTACTATCCGTTTGGGTTGGGTACAAATGGTGCCTGGATGAACTCCGCTACGTCTCTCGACAATCTGTACCAGTACAACGGGAAGGAGCTGAATAATGACTGGGGACTGGGTCTCTACGACTACGGTTTCCGCTGGAGTGATCAGGCGCTGGGGCGCTTTGTGAGCGTGGACCCGCTCGCGGATAAGTTTCCGGAGCTCACTACGTATCAGTATGCGAGCAACAGCCCAATCTGGATGATAGATGTAGATGGGCTGGAAGGAAACCCTTTCCAAATGCCATGGATTCAAGCAGCCGCCCAAAACCCAAATGGTACCGCCGCCGCAACATTGGGTTTTACTGTGGGATTTGCGGGGGCGATGTCAAATTCCGCCCTGGGACTATTTAACGCAGTTACGCACCCCATAGAAACCGTTCAGGCCCTTGCTTCGTTAAGTACACCTGTAGGGCAGGTACAGGCGGGCACACAGGTAGCGATGGAGGTGCAGCAGGATGCCCAGACCTTTAGTGAGGGCAATGCTTATGATAAAGGAAAAGTGATAGGCAAGTATGCGGAGGCGGTGGTGGAGCTGGCAGTGGCATCGAAGGGGGCAGGATTGCTGGCAGAAGAAGCGGCGATTACACAAAAAGTCGTAAATGTGCCTGCGGTTGAGATTACGGCCACTAAGACGGGCACATCGTTTGCAGAAGGTTCGTTCTCTGTATCTAATTGGAAAGGTTATCCAGCAGGAGGAATAAAACCAACCGGGCCTTTTAGATTATTAGAAGGTGCGGAATACGCATCAGCACGAAATTTAGCAAATTCAACAAATGCTGCTATGCGTAGAGCAAATCCGGAAATGTACAAGGGGCTGCAAATACACGAAATACACCCAGTAAAATTTGGAGGCAGCCCAACAGACCCCTCAAACAAAATTTTATTGACACCATCGCAGCACGCCCAACACACTAATTTTTGGAATGCGCTAATGAAAAGCAATAAATAATATTTCAATGGCAACAATAGATGGAAATAAAGCACCAACGACAAAGGAAATAGAAACCTTTTTAAAGCAGGTAGATTTTAGTTTACCTAAAGGGTTTATAGATTTCTTTAAGGAAACAAATGGTGCGGATATTAGCACAGACGAGAAGTATATTTTTTTATGGGCACTGACTGATATGGTACAACTTAATAAAGAGTACAGCGTAGAAGAGTATGCCCCTGAGTTTTTTATTTTTGGTTCTGATGGAGGAGATACTGCTTTTGCGATAGAGAAAAGCACAGGAGGCATTTACGAAATGCCATTTATTGGCATGTCAAGGGAAGAAGCTGTTTTTAAGAACAAGACTTTTACAGAATTTATTGAGAGCATATAAAAGTAAACAACGATATACTCCGTATCCTGAGGTTTGCGAAAAAGGCCCTGATATAGGGTCATGATACAGTTAGACGGACAAGCCCGCAAAAAATTGACGCAACTGCGCAAAAACGAGCGTAATGTCTGGCGTCATATGAAGCTCTCGTCATCCTGACCAAGGGGGTATGATGCCAATGGGAATACCTGCCCTGAGGTTCTCGAAGGGTGACTTTTGATCCCGACAAAAACCTCACGCTCGCCTACAACCACTTGAACAAGCCCACGCTGGCAACCTTCAACGGCACCTCGCCGTTGAAAACCATTGAATGGGTCTATGATGCAAGTGGCAATAAACTCAAGAAAGTG
>RDXT01000853.1 GCA_004292985.1 Bacteroidota bacterium | reverse complement strand
TACCTACATCATTGGCGGCGGCGCTGCCGGATTTTTTGCAGCGATTACCTGCGCCGGGCAGAATCCTGACACACCCGTGATCCTGCTGGAGCGCGGAGGGGAGTTGCTGAACAAAGTGCGTATCTCCGGCGGAGGGCGCTGCAATGTGACCCATGCCTGCTTTGACGTGCGCCAGCTGCTTGGCTTTTATCCCCGCGGGCACCGCGAGCTGAATGGCCCTTTTTCCCGTTTTGGTCCGCGCGATACCATCGAGTGGTTTGAGCGGCGGGGAGTCGTACTCAAAACCGAAGCCGACGGGCGCATGTTTCCCGACACCGACGACTCCGCAACGATTGTCAATTGTCTGCGGCAGGCAGCGCGGCAGGCGGGCGTCGAAGTAAAAACCCATGCGCGGGTCTCCGGCCTGAATCCGGTATCCGGCGGCTGGCAGATTCATTTAACAGAAGAAGCGGCTCCCATAGAAGCACGGCAGGTACTTATGGCCACAGGCAGCAACCTGGCCGCATGGCGAATGATAGAGGAACTGGGCCACAAGGTTGTGCCGCCCGTGCCTTCGCTCTTCACCTTTAACATCAGTGACCCGCGCCTGCACGAGCTTTCGGGTCTTTCGGTGGCCGATGCCCATGTGCAGATCGGCGATACCAAACTCAAAGCCAGCGGCCCCCTGCTGATCACCCACTGGGGACTCAGCGGTCCGGGAATCCTGCGGATTTCGGCCTGGGGGGCCCGCGAGCTGCACGCGATGGACTATCGTTTTACCCTGAAAATCAACTGGTTAGGCAACACGAGCCTCATAGAAACCGGAGACCGCCTGCGCGACATCAAAGCCTCGGAAGGCAAAAAGCAGGTAAGCACCCATGCGCGTTTTGGCCTGCCCCTGCGCCTCTGGCAGCGGCTCTGCCAATACAGCGATATTCCGGAAGAAATGCGCTGGGCCGATCTGGATAAAAAAAGGATCGCCGCCCTCTCGGCCCAGCTCTGCGAAGGACAGTTTCAGGCCGAAGGCAAAAGCACCTATAAAGATGAATTTGTAACCGCAGGCGGCATAGACCTCAAAGAAGTAAACCTGAAAACCTTTGAGAGCAAGCTGCATCCGGGACTTTTTTTTGCGGGCGAAGTGCTTGATATTGATGCTGTTACAGGTGGGTTTAACTTTCAGGCGGCATGGACCAGCGGCTGGATCGCAGGTATGGAAATGGCCGGGCGAAAAAATTGAACTTTCGGACTATCTTGCTTCCGCTTACCTTTGCGGGAACTATTGCCTGTCTTACATGCGGATACTTTTCTGTCTTACCCTGCTTCACCTTCTTCTCAGCGCTTCACTGCTTCATGCGCAGGAGGGTCTTCTTTCTACCCATTACACCTGTTACGATGTACTCAGCTACGATCTGGAGATTCAGTTAAATGCTGAAACAGAGCGGATTGCGGGTACCAGCCGGATAGACTTCCGGGTAGTGCGCCCCTTTAGCCAGATGAACATAGACCTCTCTTCCTCCCTGCAGGTGGTGCGGGTTCAACTGAACGGACGAGCCGTTGCCTTCAGCCGTTCCCAGGACACCCTGGTGCTCACCTTTCCGGCGCGGCTGCCCAAGGGAGAGCGTTTCCGGATAGACATCAACTATGGCGGCAAGCCCGGACGCGACTATATTTTTGGCACAGATCTCTTTAACAAGCCTCTAATCAGCCTCTACCATACCGGTCTGCGGCCCTCACACTGGTGGCCGAGCAAGGATCACCCTTCAGATGCGGCAGACAGCATCCGTATGTCGGTGATTTATCCGCAGGAATTGCGGGTGGTTACCAATGGGGTACTGCGTGCGTCAGAAGATATGCCCGGCGGGTTCCGCCGCTGGACCTATGCCTTTCAAGGCCCGGTGATTCCTTCGCAGCCCATTGTGCAGATCGGCGACTATATACGGCTGGGTGAAAAATACCGCAGTTCCGAAAGCCAGATGGACCTCCAGTACTATGTGCTGACCTACCGCGAGCAGAGTGCGCGCGAGTACCTGCGGCAGGTAAAGCCTATTCTGAGCAGCCTGGAAAAAAGCTTCGGGAGCTGCCCTTCCGGCGGACGGCCCTTTGTCTGGATCGAAGGCATAGACCAGGCCCGGCAAACAGGCACTCCCTCCACAGCCTCATTCATCGCAGGCGCAGACCCCCGCATGGTGCGCGAAATCGCAGCGATCTGGTTTGGCCGGAGCATCAGGCCCGCCGAAGCCCGCGACCAGGAGATACTCGATGCCTTTTGCGCGTATGCCGAACTGCTCTTTCTCGAATCGCTTCAGGGCGACAAGCAGCAGGCGACCCGCTACCTCCAGCAGCAAACTTCGCCCTTTTACCGGGGCGCGGGCATGCTGCACAGCCTCCGTTTTGCCCTCAACAACGACATCCGCTGGTTCGAAACCCTCGCAGCCCTGACCCGCGAGTATAAAAATACCACCATCAGCCGGGTGGATCTGGTTACTTTTATTACGTTACGCCTCGGTGAGGATTATGGCAGATGGGTGGAGCAGTTTCTGTATCACAACCGCTTGCCGGTACTCGAATACCGCATCGCGCAGAAGGGGCGCAAACTCACCTTCTCCTATCGCTGGGATACGGATGTGGAAAGCTTTCAAATGCCTTTTGACATTGTGGTACATGGCGTAAGTGAGCGGATTTTGCCCACCAGCGAATGGCAGTCCACCACCCGCAAAGGCCTCCAGGAGGCTGATATTCAGATGACTACCGCACCGGGGCTTTACGAACTCAGGCGCGTCGAGAAATAAATTTTCCACACAATCCACTCATCATGAACAACTTGCAGTACCCTCTTGAATTCCAGTTCAAAGTTACAACCCTCTCCAACGACTTTCTCGTCCGCGACGCTTCAGGTGCGACCCTTAGCTATGTGAGGCAGAAGCTGTTTAAGTTTATTGACGAAATATCCGTGTACCAGGACGAGTCAAAGTCAGGCCTCCTTTATACCATCAAGGCAAATAAGTGGATTGACTTTTCCACAACCTATACCTTTACCAATGCCGCAGGTGCCGAAGTAGGCAGGGTGGCCCGCAAAGGCTGGGCTTCGCTCTGGCAGTCCCGCTACGAGGTGTTTGACGAAAAACAAGCCCAGGACCTGCTGATTCAGGAAGAAAACCCCTGGGTGAAGCTGGGCGATGCATTGTTCAGCGAAATTCCGATTATAGGCATTTTTACGGGCTATGTATTTAACCCCTCCTACCTCGTTACCCGCCCCGACGGTACGGCTGTGGTGCGCCTCCAGAAACAGCCTTCTATTCTGGGCCGCCGCTTCCTGGTCAGCCAGCTCAACGAGTTTGAATCCGGCGAAGAAGAGCGGATTGTGCTGAGCCTGATGATGATGATTTTGCTGGAGCGCCGCAGAGGCTGAAACTCCGGCCCGCTTTTATACTGACAATCCCCGATTTGGCACCGTTCGCGCAGACGGCAGGAAATCCATGTAAGAAATAAATTAATTTTGTTTATGTAATATTAATCGCGTAGATTGTACGAAAATTGATTATAACGACGTTCTTACAGTCCATGTGATTTGATTTTATACTGCCGGCAAGCAGTGCATTCTCTTCAATACGCAACCCAAATTTTTATTTTTTAGTGTTTCCTTTGCTCATTACCCAACACTAACGACATGAATAGTTGGCAAGATTTCGTAACAGCGGAACCCATATTGCAGCAAATAGAAGATCGTTTTGCCCGCCTGCAAGCATTTGAGCGCACATTTGAGACCTATGGCCTGAACGAATTTGGTCTTTCCGACATGGACTTGCGCGACACGCGGGAGATGATCCTGGAGCGCATACGCATAGATGCCTGCCTGATTCAGGGAAAAGTGTACTACTGGTTATATCCTTTTTACAAAGGCGACTTTTTGCGTCTGGTAGCCGCCCTGGGAGCCAGCGGCGCTATGGAAAAGCAAAAAGACGATGAGGAATCGCGTCAGGCTTTTTACCGTTTTTTCCGGAGCATCCCCATTCAGGAGCGCCTCCAGCTCGGCAAACGCCTCAACCACCCGCGTCTGGCGCAGGAAGCAGAGGTGATCCAGCAAAAAATCAGCGATCGCCGCAACACCGTCAAGCAACTACTCGACACGCAGTTCAGCAACTAAGGCTGTAGTTGTCGCACAAAATAAACCTGAACTTTGCCTGAGCCGCCCTTTTGGGGCGGTTCTTTTTGTTTATCGAACTCCCTTTGCGTATCTTCGTATAGTATTGAAAAACCGTTCGTATCTGATGATACCCTCTCAAAGCATCCGTTTCATCCCCATCGAATGGGAAAATGAAACTCCAGCTCCTCCTCTTCCTGAGCTTCCGCTTACGGTAGATATATCTCTGCGGGCCTTTTCGGCAGGTGTCGGCGACGGCATCAACGGAATGATCCGCGAAGGAATGGAGCAATACGGTGCGCTGCAAAAGGGAGAAATGAGCGGAGGCGAATATGCGAAGCGGCTGATGCTGCGGGGTTCGCGCGAAGCGGTAAGAGGTGGCGTGCGTACAGCAGCAGCACTGACCCTTCATGAAGGTGCCAGACGCCTGATTCTGAGCCGCTGGGGACAGCGCGGGCTTTTGCGCGCGACCCGTTTTAACACCCTCATTTCCCTCGCTTACGGCGTAGTGGATCAGGGTATGCATACATTCCAGTGGGCAAATGGCCAGATGGACACCCGTCAGTATAAAGTCAAAACCACCGAAAATGGCGGCATTACCCTCGGTGCCATTTCCGGCGCTGCCGCAGGCTCTGTCATTGGCAGCGTGGTCCCCGGTCTCGGCACGGTCGCAGGCGGTGTGCTGGGTATGGTCATGAGTATGCTCGGCGCAATGTCGGGTGCGGAAGTGGGCAAATCGCTGGGGGAAAAATGGTTTCCCGAAGCGCCCAAAACCGACAAAACCGAAGACGAAACTTCTGCATAAGCCCTCAGACGATCTTATTTTTCGTATATTGGCAGGGAAACCCTTGCAAGTGCCTGCATGAACCCTGCCGAAAAAGGATGGCTGAAAAAATTTATCACCTTTCGCAAGCGCGTCTTGCGGGGAGAGCCGCCATCCCCCACCCTCGATCATCTTCTGAACAAAAACGGTGGGCAGCAATACCTCTACCATCTGGTGCAGCCGACGGGCCTGGTCTATGGCCACTGCATCCGCTTTGTGGAGCAGGCACACCCCCGCACCTCCGACTGGACCGACAATGAGCGCATGAAAGTGCTACTGGCCGATGCCTACCTGATGTGCGGCCTGTACTTTCATTTCGAGTCGGTCAAAGACCTGCACAAGTCCTTTCAACTGGTGACGCAGGACATCCGCGACTTTTATGAGCAGCATTTTGCACTGGTAACCGACTCGCCACGCTACCTTTTTGGCCGCACCAAAACACCGCCGGAGCAGGTGGAGTATATCTTTGACCGGCGGATCAGTATCCGATACGATGGCAGCAACTTCTGGTCGAGCTTTTTTCATAACAGTCTGCTGTATTTCGACCTGATTTTGTTTGTGCAATGGAAGGAAAATCCGGTCATTTTCTCCGAAGAGCAGATTCGTTCCCGCCATGAAGAGATTCACCTCACACTTTTGCAGGTGATTGCAGCCGCTGCCCACGCCGACGGGGTGGTTTTGCCGGAAGAGCGGGCCGTTTTTACCTATTTTTTACAATCTGCCCGCCTGTCTGTGGCCCAAAAGCGAAAAGCAGCCCGCTTTCTGAGCCAGGGGGTAACCCTCGAAAGCCTGAACCTCGAACATGCCTCCGCATGGATCATGCGCAAATACCTGCTGGAGCTGGCGATCCTTACGGCCTTGTCCAGCCGCCAGATTGCCGAAGAGTCGCAGCGTTTTCTCAGCCAGCTTGCCCTTCGTCTCGAATTGAGCGAAAATGATCTCGAAAAGAGCAGAACTTCTGTCGAGCATTTCATTTTAACCTATTGGAACGAGGTCCATTACCTGCAATTGCGGCAAAATTACCTCATCCTTTCCGACCGCCTGATCCTGCGGATGCGCTATCTTGTCAAAAAAAACAGCCAAATGGTGGCCCTGGAGATACAGGAAAGCAGGGAACTGGTGTATCTCCTGCGAAAATCCACCACCCAGGAGCTGACTTCTGAGGAAAAGGAGAAGGTGCGTAACCAGTTGCTCGACATTTTGCGATCCATTCCGGCATTTACCTTGCTGATGTTGCCTGGAGCATTCATTACCTTACCGATCCTGTTTCGCATCATCCCAAAATCTGTCTTATATCCCAGTTCGTTTTTACCCCCCAAAGATGAGGAGGATGAAGAGGAAGAAGCCCTCAAAACCAAAGCCTGATATGCGCAACCTATGTGGAATAAGTTAATATCCTTTATCCGGAGAATGAGTCTGAGCCGGCTGGGGTTTCCGGTACGTCTGATGATTGTGGCGGGTTTTTCGCTGGCCCTGGTCGCAGTGGCTACCCTGGGATATGTTGCCTACAGTAATGTGAACCGCCTGGCCCGGCTCCTGCAGGACGCCACGACCCCATTTACGTTTCTGAGCAACCTCCAGGACGTGATGGTAGATGTAACCGAGGCAGATAATGCGGTGCGCTCCTATACGACAACCGGAAAAAAAGAGCATCTGAAGATCTATAATTCAAGTGCAGCCATTTACCGCCAGAAAATCAAGCTTCTAAAAGACGCTACCAACGGAAATGATAGCCTGAGCAACGAAATCAAGGCACTTGAGTCTTTGGTCGGAAGAAAATACGGGGTCTTGCTGGCCATGATCGGAGAAGTGGACCGAAACGATGCGCGAACCATTTTTGAGCGGCTGGCAGATAAATTTGTAGATACCACCGCCGTGGCCGACACGGTGCGCAAAGAGCGGGAGACCTTCCAGCGAATTTTTGGCGCACGGGGCGACAGCCTGCCTCCTAATCTGAGTAGTCCGGGGGGAGATAAACTCAGCAAAGACGAGTTCCTGCTTCAGCTTCAGCGCTTTAATGAGCAGGAACAAATCTATCTCCGGAACAAGCAGCGGCGCATGGACTCCCTGATCAGCCGCGACCGGACGCTCACCCTTCGCATAAACACCCTCGCGCGCAATATGGAGTCTGAGCAAACGGCGGCAGCACAACAAAGTGCCCTCGACGCCAACTTCAGCTCGGCCCGGACTACCCGTTTTATCGGTACGTTTACGGTGGTGGTGCTGGTGCTGTGCCTGACGCTGCTCATTTTTATTGTAAATGACCTCGACAAAAACAGACAGCTCCAGTTGAGGCTTGAGGCAGAAAAAGCCCGTGCAGAAATTCTGGCCAAAGCCAAAGAGGAGTTTCTGGCCAATATGAGCCACGAAATCCGCACGCCCATGAATGCCGTGATCGGCTTTGCAGAGCAACTCAGCGATACCCGCCTCGACACCCGCCAGCAACGGCTGCTCGACCCGATCCGACATTCGGCCAATTATCTCCTGGCCCTGATCAACGATATTCTGGACTACTCCAAACTCGAATCGGGCAACTTCCGGCTCGAAGCGACGGGTTTCAGACCTGCCAACCTCATGGGAGAAGTTGCGATGACCTTCGAGCGAAGTGTGGCGGCCAAGGGAATCACCCTCGACTGCGGGATGAAGGGCGAAATGCACGAAGTATTGGTAGGAGACCCCCTGCGCCTGCGCCAAATGCTGTTTAATCTGGTGAGCAATGCCATTAAATTTACCGAAAAGGGAGGTATTACGGTCCGGATGGAAGAACTTTCGCGGCAAAACGGGCAAAGTCTGGTACAGTTTACGGTGCATGATACCGGAATCGGGATCGAACAGGACCAGATGGAGCGGATTTTCACCGAATTTATGCAGGCGGATAACAGCACCACCCGCAAATATGGCGGCACGGGCCTCGGTCTGGCCATTACCCGGAAGCTGGCCGAAATGCACGGCGGAAGGATCTACCTCGAAAGCCAGCCCGGCAAAGGCACACGCGCGGTGCTCGAAATCCCTTACCAGATCGGCCAGACGACCGACCTCGAAGTATCCCCCCTGTCTCCCAGCACACAAACCGGAAATATGCAGCTCCTGCGCGGCAAACACGCCCTCCTGGCCGACGATGAACCCTATAACCGCGAACTCATTACCCTGATCATGGATAAATGGGGTGTAACGGTGGACGCCTCCGAAAATGGCCGGCAACTGCTGGAAAAACTGGACAAAAATCCTGTCTGTGACTTTATCCTCATGGACCTGCAAATGCCTGAAATGGATGGTATTACGGCCACGCGCCAGATCAGGAGCCAAAGCAAGGATGTCCCTATTCTGGCATTAACGGCGACTTCTACCGGGCGCGAAATACAGGCGGCCCTCCAGGCAGGGATGAATGCCCACCTGCTCAAGCCCTTCCAGGAGCATGAATTGTATGAGGTATTGCTGCGCCTGCTGGGCCTGAACCGGGAGCTACCCGTTTCGGCACTCCCGGAGCCGGTAACTGCGCCCCCGGCCCTTACCTATCCGGGCGGGCGGCTGTACAGCCTCGATGAACTGCGCAGGCTTACGCAGGGCGACCCCCGCTTTATGACCAATATGCTCCGCATTTTTGTGAACACCGCCTCCACCCACCTCGAACAGCTTACCCGCTCTGCCGATGCGGGCGACTGGGAGGTGCTCGGCATGACTGCACACAAACTGGTGCCGCCCTGCCGCCACCTGGGCCTGGTGCCCCTCGTCGAGCAACTGAAAGGCATCGAGGCAGACTGCAAAGAGCAAGAGCGTTTAGAGAGCCTGCCACAGCGGGCCAACCTGGCCGCAGATACCCTTACCGCGATTATCCGGGAAGTAAAGCAAGACCTTTCGGAACTGGAATCGGAGGCAGGGAAATAAGGATACAACGAGATTATTTCACCGCGCCCTCGTACTCAAATCCGGCATCGTCTGTCAGCAGCAAACGATATGCTTTGGGCGGGAGACCTCCCCCGTCGAGGCCCAGCGAAGAGTTGGGCAGCAGGGTAACCGAGCCAAAATCACGTGCGACTCCCCCGGAAGGGTCTATCAGCCGCGCCTGCACCACCATCGAGGCCGATACCGGAAACGAAAGGCTGATTCTTTGTCCGGGTCTCTCCCAGTAGGCCGTAAAAGGCTCTATCGCGGAGGTGCCGGAAGCCGTGCGGCTCACAGCAGCCAGCGAGGGCTGGAACGCCATTACCTTGGACCAGTCGCTGACACCAGAGGGCAGATTGGCCCTCACACGCCAGAAGTAGCGCCTGCCCGCTACCGGATTGGGGATCACCGTGTTAGGCTCGCGCACGGTGCGGCTCAGGGCCTGGCTTCCGTCATCTGCCTTATACTGAACCTGATAAGAAGTAGCGCCCGCTACTGCCATCCAGCGCAACTGCACATTTACCCCCGCAGGCAGAACCGACAAACCTTCGGGCGCCCGCATCAGGGCAGTGGTCGGCTCGCAGACGGTACTGAAGCGGTATATCTCGGAAGCCTCGCTGCGGCGGCTGGCATACAGGGCTTCGACCTGAAATTCATAGTCCGCACAGGGACGCAGGCGGTTGACCTTAACAAAGGGATCGTTTACCGTTTTGGACTGCCATGAATAGCCATCGAGGCGCATGCGCACGTTGTATGACAAGGCACCCGGCATGGATCGCCAGCTCAGACGGGCTTCGGTGGCGGTCAGCTCTGTCGCATCGAGGGACGAGGGAGGGCCTGCTTCCGTATATTCGGTGGCAGGCAGGCTCGTGCGGAGCCCCCTTGAGCGCAGCAGGCTTTCGCGGGCACCTCCCGGCGCAAACAGCGCACGCATCCGGCGAACCTGACCCTGGGTGAAAAAATTCATGCAGGCATCGTCGGTATAGTCCATAAAATTCTGGACCATGTTGGGACCCTCGCAGGAGTAGGTCTGCTCGGGGCAGCCGTGGTGCGGCTGGTCTGCATCGGGCGTATCTTCGACAAAATCATCCACACCGCAGGGGCCGTCTCCCCAGATGTGGCGCAGGTTCAGCCAGTGGCCGACTTCATGCGTTGTGGTGCGGTCCTGGTCAAAAGGAGGGGTAACAGCGCCCGTCGTTCCGAAAAAAGGATAGCTGATCACCACACCATCGGTTTCGGGCGCAGCGCCGGGAAACTGTGAGTAGCCCAGCATTCCTCCGCTGATGTTGCAGACCCAGATATTTAGGTATTCGCTGGCATTCCAGGCATCTTTGCCCCCCATAGCACTGTATTTCATGCCGTTATCATCCGCGCTGAAGCTGAATCGGTTGGTACGGGTGCGGGTAATGCCTGTGCTGGGCTTGCCTTCGGGATCCACATTGGCCAGCTGGAACTGGATACCGGGATTGGCGGCCAGTGGCTGAAAAATGGGATCAGTATAGATGGTATCGGGGTTATAGCGGCCAAAGTCGCGGTTTAATACCTGCAACTGTGAGCGGATCTGCGCATCGGAAATATTCTCAGCATCGCTGCGGTAGATCACATGCACGACCACCGGGATCACGATGGTTCCTGCCGCTTCGCCATAGGCTGTGCGGGCACGCATCTGCGTGGACTGCTCGATCTGGCGCATCCGGTATGCTACCGAAGGATTGGATTCGATCTGGTGCTCAAGGCTTTCCATCGTTCCGCAGGAGCGGCGGGGCTGAGCCTCAAGTAGATAGGCTGTGCACAAAAACACCAGCAGCGCACAAAGGGGGAAAAACACGGGTTTCGTCATGGCGCAGGATAGCTTTGGGGTAAATATAGCCCGAATGCATCGGGATATATATCCGCAACGAAGGGTATGAGTAGAAAATTTGCAACAAATTGGTGTATAACCTTACGCCATGCAGTGAGAATTGTTTTCGTATATTGCTCTAATACAACCATCCCTCCTGTTCTCCCTACTTTTCCCATTGCCTATGTGGTACACGGCAGGCCTTCTGGTCATTGCGATTCTGGCGATTATTGTGCTGGGGTCCCGCTATCGGTTTCATACGTTTTTTGTGCTGCTTTCGGTTGCCGT
>RDXT01000386.1 GCA_004292985.1 Bacteroidota bacterium | reverse complement strand
CTACCCGATCATGCGCCACATGATGAACCTCGAATCCGTCGTTACCTACGAAGGCACCCACGACATCCACCTGCTGATTACAGGAATGGATGTGACGGGCATGAGTGCGTTTAGGTAAGCGCATGAAATTTACGCTGCAACATACTACAGCCTCAGGCGCCGCCCGCGCCGGACGCATCGAAACCGCACACGGAGACATACTGACACCGATCTTTATGCCAGTGGGCACGGTAGGCAGCGTCAAGGCTGTATCGCAGCAGCAACTGGCCGATCCGATCGGTGCGCAGATCATTCTGGGGAATACCTATCACCTCTTTTTGCGGCCCGGCACCGACATTCTTGAAGAAGCGGGCGGCCTGCACCACTTTATCCATTGGGACCGCCCCATCCTTACCGATAGCGGGGGGTATCAGGTATATAGCCTGGCTGCCAACCGCAAGATTACAGAGGAGGGGGTAACCTTCGCCAACCACATAGACGGAGCGAAGCATCTCTTTACCCCGGAGATTGCCGTCAATATCCAGCGCAGTATCGGCGCGGATATATTTATGGCCCTCGACGAGTGTCCGCCCTACCCCTGCGAGCGCAGCTATGCTGAAACCTCGATGGGGCTGACCCATCGCTGGGCCGCCCGTTGCAAAGCACAGTACCTAAGCCAGGAAGGCCGCTATGGTTATTCGCAGGCGCTGTTTCCCATCATCCAGGGGAGCACCTACCCCGACCTGCGCCGCCGCTCCGCTGAGTTTATCGCAGATCTCGACCTGCCCGGCAATGCCATCGGAGGCCTTTCGGTGGGCGAACCACATGAGATCATGTACGAACTGACAGCCCTCTGCTGCGACATTCTGCCCAAAGACAAACCCCGCTACCTTATGGGCGTGGGTACACCCGGCAACCTGCTGGAATGTATTGAACGGGGCGTGGATATGTTCGACTGCGTGCTGCCCACCCGCAACGCCCGTCATGGGCTTATCTACACCCGCGAAGGGGTGCGCAACCTTAAAAACCAGAAATACGAGCGCGACTTCAGTCCCTTGGACCCTGACAGTGACAATCCGCTGGACCAGTATTACTCCAAAGCCTATGTGCGGCATCTGTTTAAGGCACAGGAATACCTGGCCCTGACCATCGCCAGCGTTCATAACCTGCATTTTTTCCTCTGGCTGGTGGGCGAAGCCCGCAGGCACATTCTCGCAGATACCTTTGCGCCCTGGAAGCGTGAAATGATGGAGAAACTTGAGCGAAGGCTGTGAGGCTACCGCACCTGTGAAGCAGTCAGCCTTTCGCTCACAGCCCAGAGGTCTGCCCATTTAGTCCGGTCATGGCTTTCTGCGGAAGAGGGTTTTTCTTTGGCGCCTTCGTAATATTTTCCCGTTACGCCTTCTTTCTCAGTACTCACTGCCAGTTTCGCCAGATTTCTCCCCGATTCTGCTACCGTAAATACGCCATCAAACACCGTCATGGCCGGCATAAGTGTACGCCATGCCCACTGCTCAAATGCCGAAGCTGTGCGGGCAAGCCCCGTTCCCGGCATAAGGCCCGGATCAAAGACATTAACAGTGATCTGGCTATTTTCTTCCCGCAAACGGCGGTTAAGTTCGTAGGCAAACATCAGATTGCAGAGCTTGGAAGTGGAGTATCGCAGGTAGCCCTTTTTCTTTTCGCTCATACCTGCAAAGTTAGCCGGATCTGCAAGTCCCTCAGCGCCAATATATTGCGGCGCAGGAATACCGAACAGCGAACTCTGCCAGATCGGCGGATTGTAGTGTGTGCCGCTGCTGACGACGATCACCCGGCCTGCCGGACTGATATGGGGCAGAAGCAGGTGGGTGAGCAGAAAATGGCCCAGATGATTTACGCCGAAGGTCATTTCGTAGCCTTCGCGTGTGCGTTGGGTGCCGTCCGTCACCTGGAGGCCCGCATTGCAAACCAGCGCATACAGCGGCGGGAGATTTCGCGAGAGAAACAGCCGCACAAAAGCCCGGACACTTTCCTGCGAAGCCAGATCCAGCGGCAGCGCCTCGATATGCGCATGACCACTCAGGGTCCTGAGAGAATCTACTGCCTCTTGCGCAGTTGCCGGATTACGGCAGGCAAGCACCAGATGAAAATCTTTGGACTCTGTGGCGATATTTTTGGCGGCTTCAAAACCCAGCCCTGAGTTTCCGCCTGTAAGGATTATAGATTGCATTGGGATGAAGTAATTTCTCTTGGCTGATTGGGACGTATAAAGGTAAACTTTTATTGTAGCTACATATTTTTCACTATATTGGATTACAATTCGCTTCAACTCAACCATTCAGATTGTCATGGGAAGAACCCAAATCATTGAGCTTGTCAAGCTAAATCGTTTGAATGAAGCAATCGGATTGCTTGAAAAAGCCACTCAAGCAACCCCTATGTACAATCAGGTGATTCTCCTTTCGGCAACCTACTCGGAGTACATCCAGTCAAGCCGCAATGCAACTCAGGATTTTCAAACATTAGAAGTGCTACGCGCCCGAATAGTAAACAATATTTTATGGTATTTAGACGAGCTTTCGCCTGAAATGCTGCAAAAAATTGCATCCCCCCCTTTTCCTTCAGATACCATTAGCCAGAGTAATCCTACTGTAAATCAGGTCGCGGCAAGTTCGAAGCCATCCCCGCAAAACAAACACAATAAAATAGCACTACTGCTTCTAATAGGTGCCGCAGGAACTACTCTTTTTCTGTTAATCAGGTTCACATACACAGGAAATGCTCCATTCGGGTATCAAACAGATATTCATGCAGATGCCATCAAACCCTACAGCGAAGCAACAAAAGAAATTACGAAAGATGGGTACATAGAGGCTCAGCCTGCAATGCCATTAGAACAGCTACCTTCATCTGTCGCAAATGAAGTGAATTACATAACTTTTGATAACGGCACATCAACCCCGGGTGTATATCGGCAGCTAAGTTCGAACTTATGGTTAGAAGAAAATAGCACGTTTGCAACATCAAACAGATATGAAGAGGTGAGTCGAAATGAGATTTCCATTGAATTACGAG
>RDXT01000385.1 GCA_004292985.1 Bacteroidota bacterium | reverse complement strand
ACTACGTCTATGTCTCCTTTGTTGTCGGTCTTGCGTTTGGGCGTAACGATACTCGTCATGGCTACGACCGATTGTACCGGGCCGAGCAGGCCTGTGAGCGTAGCAAGGTTATAGACCCCCAGATCCGGAAGGCTGCCCCCTCCTTTTTCATAAAAAAAGGCTGACCAGGTGGGGCCGAGGTGGCCATAGTGGGCATGTGCCGAAGAAACTTTACCGAGTTTTCCCTGCTGGATGCAGCGCGACATAAAGGCAAACTGCGGACTGTTGACCACCGCAGGAGCACCCCAGATGCGCAGTTTTTTCTCAATGGCCAGATCGAGCAGGGCGCGGCCTTCTTTATAGGTATTGGCCATGGGTTTTTCGCTCCACACGTGTTTTCCTGCCATCAGGGCCAGTTTGTTGAGCCTGCCATGCTCCTGCATGTCGGTGAGGTTGACCATCAGATCGAAAGGAGCGCCTGCGAGGAGCTGGTCAATGTGGGGATAATGGTTGGGCACCTTATACTTTTCGGCGGCCAGACGGGCTTTTTCGGGGATAATGTCGCAGACACTCACCAGTTCGACATAAGGCGATTTGGACAGGTGGGGCAGGTACATGTTGGAGACGCTGCCGCAGCCGATGAGGCCGATTTTGATCTTGCGGTCGGCAAACAGTTCGCCGGCCTGCATGGCCAGTGGCGCAAAAAGGGCCGCAGCACCCAGTGTGCCGCATTGGCTCAGAAATTTTGTGCGGGTAATAGGCTTTCCGTAGTTCATACCAGGGGTAGTTGATAATTCGAGATTTAAGGTATGAAAAAACGGGAATCTCTCTATATTTAGCGCTGTATTTACCCTCCCCCTTATATGGAAAACGTGTTACGGCAAACAAATTTTACCTTTCCGGGCCAGATTTCCCGCTACGGCGGCAAGGTGCGCGATGTCTATAACATTGCTGATGAATACCTTGTCATTGTAGCCAGCGACCGCATCTCGGCTTTTGACCACATTTTACCGAAGCCGATTCCGTTTAAGGGACAGGTATTAAACCAGACTTCTGCCTTTTTCTTCGACCATGTGGCAGCCATTGCGCCTACGCATGTGGTCTCTACTCCCGACCCCAATGTGACCATTTCGCTGGTGTGCAAGCCCATTCTGATCGAGATTGTGGTGCGGGGTTACCTTTCGGGCCATGCCTGGCGGGTGTATAAATCCGGCGGACGCGAGGTCTGCGGTGTGCCCCTGCCCGAAGGTCTTCACGAAAGCGACCGTTTGCCCGAACCGATCATTACCCCGGCGACCAAGTCCTCTATTGGCCATGACGAAGATATTTCGGAGCGCGAAATCCTGAAATCGGGCCTGCTCGAAGCGGATGAATGGGGCCAGATCAAACACTACGCCCTCGAACTGTTTCAGAAAGGCACTGAAATGGCCGCCTTACAGGGACTTATCCTCGTGGATACGAAGTATGAATTCGGTATGCGCGATGGGAATATTTACCTGATCGACGAGGTACATACGCCCGACTCTTCGCGCTATTTTTATGCAGAAGGGTACCAGGAGCGCCAGTCCAAAGGCATCGCCCAGCAGCAGCTTTCCAAAGAGTTTGTGCGGGAGTGGCTGATAGCCAATGATTTCCAGGGCCTCGATGGCCAGAGCATGCCTGTGATGCCCGATGAATTTGTGGGCAAAGTGAGCGAACGATATATCGAGCTGTATGAGCGCGTCACAGGCAGTCCCTTTCTCCGGGCCGATACCCAGGACATCGAAGGGCGGATCTATGCCAATGTCATCGAAGCGCTTAAGGGTCTTTGATCCGTACAAAAGGCTCACCTTTCCGCAAGCTTTTTTCCGCAGGTATCGCCAACTCCTGCTATATTAGGGCAAAATAAGACCCGAATATGGCAGCTTTTAACCGCAGACAATGGCTTAAAACCGCAGGTGCAGCGGGCGCTTTCGCCTTTCTGGGCAGCGCCGAGGCGCTGGCACATCCCGGCCCCGCCCTGACAGATGTACTCCTGCCACCCCAGGGCCCTGTGCGGCTCAGCCTCAACGAAAATCCCTATGGACCTTCGCAAAAGGTGAAGCAGGCCATTTCAGATGCGTTTTCGGATATGTACCGCTATCCCTATGACCTGATGCCGGAGGTAGTAGGCATGCTGGCACAAAAGCATGGGGTTCCTGCGGACCACATTGTGCTGACGGTCGGCTCCGGCGAGGGTCTGAAGGCCGCAGGGCTTGCCTATGGCCAGCATGGCAATGAAATCATCGCTGCGCAGCCTACCTTTCTCGCGCTGATGGACTATGCCCGCGTTTTTGGGGCCTATATTCACGATGTGCCCCTCGACAAAGACCTTGTGCATGACCTCGATGCCATGGAAAGGCGCATTACCCAGCGCACCAGCCTGATTTTTGTCTGTAATCCCAACAATCCTACGGGCACGATCCTTTCTGCGGAGCGGATGCGGGACTTTTGTTCCCGGATTTCGGAGCGGACGGTCGTATTTGCCGACGAAGCCTATTTCGATTATATCAATGAGCCCAATTACCCCTCTATGGTCGAGCTGGTGAAGCAGGGGATGAATGTGATCGTGTCGCGGACTTTTTCCAAAATATATGGCATGGCGGGCATCCGGGTAGGCTACCTGATCGCCCGGCCCGACATCGCGAAGCGCCTGCGCGACCACACCATGGCCAGTGTGAGCATCCCTGCCCTGGCAGCAGCCAAAGCCGCGCTCTCCGATACGGACTTCCGCGATTTCAGCCTGCGGAAAAATGCCGAGGCCCTCGATATTATCTACAAAACGCTCGACGAGATGAACCTGCGCTATGTGCGCTCACATGCCAATTTTGTCTTTTTCGACAGCAAGCGCAACATTCAGGATGTAAATACGCTTATGCAGGAGAAAGGATTTTTGGTAGGCCGTCCCTTCCCGCCGCTCAACACCTGGTGCAGGGTGAGCACGGGCAAGACCGACGACATCAAAAACTTTGCAAAGGCGCTTAAAGAACTGGCATGAACATTCTGATTACCGGCGGCACAGGGTTTATTGGCAGGCACC
>RDXT01000384.1 GCA_004292985.1 Bacteroidota bacterium | reverse complement strand
TATGCCTTCGTACATGGCGGGCGCGCGCTATCCCGGCAACTGGATGTACTATATCAATAAAGCACTGTGGCTGGGGATCCCCCGCCCGGTAGGATATGTCTTTGTTACCTTCCTCGGCTTTTTCCTGCTGCTGCGGGTAATGAAAGTAAATCCCTGGCTGAGTGCCATCGGGGCGGCGGCCTATGCCTTTTCTTCCTACTTTTTCATCATACACGAAGCCGGGCACACCTCCAAGGCCAATGCGATCTCATTTATGGCGCCGGTCATTGCGGGGATATTGCTGACCTACCGGGGTAAATGGCTGATTGGCGGGGCGCTCACGGCACTGGCTGTGGCCCTCCAGGTAAACGCCAACCACCTTCAGATCACCTACTATCTGGCGATTGCGATTGCGATGCTGGGCATTGCCTTCCTGATAGATGCCGCGATTAAAAAGACCCTTCCGGATTTTGCCAAATATTCTGCGATATTGCTGTTGGCCGCCATGCTGGGTGTCGGGCCTAATGTGAGCCGCCTCTGGACAGCCTCCGAATATGCAGCCGAGACCCTGCGCGGCAAATCAGAACTGCCCACCGAAGCTGGCCAGGAGTCGGGCCTCGACAAAGAGTACGCCCTCCGCTGGAGCTATGGCGTGTCCGAAACCCTCACGCTCCTCATTCCGGATGCATTTGGCGGATCTTCGGGTGTGAAACTGGGCAAAAACTCAGAGACCGCGAAGGAAATCCGCAAGCAGTTCGGCAACACAGAGCAGGTAGGCCAGGTGATCAACCAGTTTCCCGGCTACTGGGGCGATCAGCCCTTTACCTCCGGGCCTGTGTATGTGGGAGCCATTGTCTGCTTTCTTTTTGTGCTGGGCCTGATTCTGGTCGAAGGGCCGCTCAAGTGGTGGGCGCTGGCAGCTACGCTGCTGTTTACTGCCCTTTCCTGGGGTCGCCATTTTGCCCCGCTGACCGACCTCTTTTTCGACTATTTCCCGCTCTACAATAAATTCAGGGCGGTGTCCATGATGCTCGTGATCGCGGAATTTACCCTTCCGCTGCTGGGGGTACTGGCTCTGCAAAAAATCATGGACTCCGCCGCCGACAAAGAAGGCAACTCCAAGCGCCTGATCCGCGCCATTGCGATCGCTGCCGGAGTAACCGGAGGCCTTGCCCTGCTGCTGGCGCTGCTGGGCCCTGCACTGTTTAGCTTTGAAGGAGCACAGGACGACAAAATCGGCCAGCTGGCCGACCTCGCCCGCGACTACCGGATCTCCGCCCTGCGAAACGATGCCTTCCGCTCTGCATTCTTTATCGCCGCTGCCGCCGCCCTGGTCTTCGCCTATGTAAAAAGGTGGGTGCAGCCCGTGCTGGTCTATGCCGGACTGGGCATGCTGGTGCTGCTGGACATGGTGCCTGTGGACCTGCGCTACATCAACAGCGAATCCTATGTGAGCAAAAAACGCTACGACCAGGCCTTTGTGCCCAGCGCTGCCAGCAATTTTATCCTCCAGGACAAAGACCCCAACTACCGGGTGCTGAACATGACCACAAGCCCGTTTGACGACGCGCTCACCTCCTATCACCACAAATCCATCGGCGGCTACCACGCAGCCAAACTCCGCCGCTACCAGGACGTCATCAGCCAGCATATCCAGCCCGAAATGCAACTGCTGATCAACGCACTGCAAAATCAGCCTACCGACTCCAGCATTCGGGCCACCTTCAGCAGCCTCGATGTGCTGAACATGCTCAACATGCGCTATGTGATCTATAACCCCAAGGCCGCACCGCTTCAGAACGCATCTGCCTTTGGTAATGCCTGGTTTGCTTCGACCCTCAAAAAAGTAAACAGCCCCGAAGAAGAAATCACCGCCCTCGGCCAGGGAGGCCTTCGGACTACCGCTGTGGTGGACGTAACTAAATTTCCGGAAGCGGCAAGTCTGAACCTTTCGCCCGACTCCACGGCCCGTATCGGCCTGAGCGAATGGGAGCCCGTGCGCATCAGCTACGAGACCCAGTCGCAGAGCGAAGGTCTGGCGGTGTTTTCAGAGGTATATTACAGCAAAGGCTGGCAGGCCTATCTCGATGGTCAACCCGTGGATCACCTGCGGGCCAACTACGTGCTGCGTGCCCTCAAAGTGCCTGCGGGTAAACACACGGTCGAGTTTCGCTTCGAGCCGCGCTCCTATGCCGTGGGCGAACAAATCTCGCTGGCCTGCTCTGCGCTGCTGCTCCTGCTTCTCGCCGCTGCATGCTTTCTGGAGTTCCGCAAGCCCAAAGATACGGCAGCAAGCTGAGCAAAATCAGCCCATGGCCTGACCAAACACATCGCGACGGCGGCGAAAAGAGGAGAAATTGTGCCTACATAAGCCCATTACTCCCAATCGCCATCGTCATGAAAAAGATTCTTGTACCTGTTGATTTCTCCGAGTGCGCAACCTACGCAGCCGATCTCGCGGTTTCACTGGCAGAAAAGCTAAACGCGGAAGTGCATTTTCTCACCAGTCTTCAGTCCACACCCCTCTGGGCGAAGATCGGGGAAAACTTGCTCTCGGATTATACCGAATCGTATAAACGACAGAAAGAAGCAGCAGAGAACCTTCAGGTGCTGCGCAGCCGCTATGCGGACCGCCATGTGCCCATATCGCTTTCTTTTTCGACCAAGGCCCTGCTGGACCTGATCCCCCGCTATGTGGACAAGGAAGACATCACTATGATCGTGATGGGCAGCGCAGGTGCGGCAGGACTCAAGGAGTGGATGGTGGGTTCGCATACCCAAAAAGTGGTGCGGCTCTCTTCGGTACCGGTACTGGTGATCAAACACCCGCTCAATTCGGTCGCGCTGCGCAATGTGGCCTTCGCCTCAGACTTTAAGGCCGATGCAAAAGATGCGTTTCGTCAGGCGGTGGAGTTTGTTACTCCCTTTGGTCCGCACATGCACCTGGTGCACATACACAGCGCTGAAACCGGCGATAAGGCCGGAGACATAGATGCCTTTGCGCGCATGTGCTGGCAGCTACCGGTCTCCAGACACGATATTCAGGACCTGGGAATCGAGCTG
>RDXT01000383.1 GCA_004292985.1 Bacteroidota bacterium | reverse complement strand
CCCTGTTCCCTGTTCCCTGTCTCACTGTTCCCAATACCAATCTGTCCCGCTGGCGGTGTCTTCGAGCTTAATGCCCATTTTCACCAACTGGTCGCGGATCTGGTCGGCCTGGGCCCAGTTTTTGTTTTTGCGGGCATCGAGGCGGAGGTTCAGCAGGAGCTTCATTACGCCATCGAGGGTTTCCTGTTTGCTTTCGCCGTCTTCGGCATCGAGTTCAAGGCCCAGCCAGTCGGAAAAAACGACATGAAACTGCCTGCGAAACTCCAGAAAGGTATCTGGCTGCACGGCAAAGGTATTTCCTTCCGCTTTGTAGAGCTGGTTGATGACAGAGAGGGTGTCAAACATCCGCGCGATCACCCGTGCGGTGTTGAAGTCGTCGTTCATGGCGAAGGTGACGTCTTTCACAAAGCTGCCAAGGTTTTCTTCAAAGTCGGCCTGTACAGCGATCGCTTTGCCATGCGGGTCTATTCCGTCGAGGCGCTTGATCGCATCTGCCATGCGGCTCAGGGCCTTTTCGGAGGCCATGAGGGCGGTGTTGGAGAAGTCGAGGGTACTGCGGTAATGGCCCTGGAGCACAAAAAAGCGAATGGTCATGGGCGCGTAGGCTTTTTCAAGCAAACGGTGGTGGCCCGTAAAAAACTGGCGCAGGTCAATGGCATTCCCCAGAGACTTGCCCATTTTCTGACCTTCGTAGGTGATCATGTTATTGTGCAGCCAGTAGCGGGCCTCATCGTGCAGGCTCTCCGGCTCGTGGCAGTTGCAGGCGTTGGACTGGGCAATTTCAGCTTCGTGGTGCGGAAAAAGCAGGTCCATTCCCCCGCCGTGAATATCGTATTTGGTACCTAAGTATTTGGTACTCATGGCTGTACATTCGATATGCCAGCCCGGAAAACCTTCGCTCCAGGGAGAGCGCCAGCGCATGATGTGGCTTGGACTGGCTTTTTTCCAGAGGGCAAAATCAGCCGGATGCCGCTTTTCGCTCTGGCCTTCGAGGTCTTCGCGCGACTCGGCGAGGATGTTGTCGAGGTCACGGCCGGAGAGTTTGCCGTAGGTGAAATCTTTGTTGTAGCTCTGCACATCAAAATAGACAGAGCCTTCGGATACATAGGCATATCCGTTTTCGATAATCTTCTGAATGGCCTCGATCTGCTCCGGAATATGGCCCGTCGCGCGGGGTTCGATGCTGGGGCGGCGGATGTTCAGCGCCGTCATGTCCTCGATATAGGTATTGGTATAATGCTGGGCGACTTCCATCGGCTCCAGTTGTTCGAGGCGGGCTTGTTTTTCGATTTTGCTGTCGCCTTCGTCGCCGTCATTGACCAGGTGACCCACGTCGGTAATGTTCCGCACATAGCGCACCCGGTAGCCCTGGGCACTGAGGTAGCGGAATACAATATCGAAACTGATGGCGGAGCGGGCATGTCCCAGGTGGGCATTGCCATATACGGTAGGGCCGCAGACGTACATCCCAACCATAGGAGGGTGCAGGGGTACGAATTCTTCTTTGCGGCGGGTGAGCGAATTATATACGTGGAGGGTATCCATAGGACACGTTTGATGTGGGACAAAGATAGAGGAAAAATTTACCGGAAAATCACAATCCTATACAACAGCAGCAACAACAAGCCAGAAAAAATCCCGCTTGCAGGTGGCCGTTTGTTTGACCCGATCGCATGTGCATCCTTTTTCAGATAATATTCCTTTTAACGTAACAAAAGAAAATTCGTTCGCTTTACAAGCCAAAAGCAATCCAGGAATCGCCCGAAGGTGTGCCCAGTTTGCCGCCGCCACAGGCTACCACGACAAATTGTTTGCCATTTACCTCATACACAGCAGGTGTCGCATATCCGGCAGCCGGGAGCTGGGTTTCCCACAGCAGCTTGCCCGTAGCTTTTTCATAGGCGCGGAACTTCCCGTCGCGGGCCGCAGCGATAAAGAGCAGGCCCCCGGCAGTTACTGCGGGACCGCCATAGTTTTCGGCACCGGTCGGAGGGATTCCTTTGGCTTTCAGGGCAGGATATTCGCCAAAAGGAATCTGCCAGAGGATTTTTTTGTTGGGAATATCGAGCGCCGTGAGCTGTCCCCAGGGCGGAGAAATGCCGGGAAGCCCCTGTTTATCAAGGAATTTCTTATAGCCGGTAAAGGTATAAGGCAGCGCTTCGGGCAGGGTTTTGGCAAACTCAGGCGAGGCCATTTCGGGCGAATCGTAGAGGTAGGCCAGAACCGCTTTCACCTCTTCGTCTTTAAAATAGGCAAAGGCAGGCATCACGCCCCAGCCCTTGCGGATTTTTTGCTCGGCCAGTTCGGGCGCTACGCGGCCTTTGATGCCCAGCAGGGCGGGCGCCTGCCCCATAAAGGCGGTGCCTTTGCGGTCGGAACCGTGGCAGGAGGCGCAGGACATCTGGTAGATACGCTCTCCATAAGAAGCCAGGCGCTGGTCTTTGGCTTCCGGATTAGCTACCAGTTTAAGAACCCAGGCCATTTCGTTGCTGTTGATGTACATCACACCCGTGGCGGGATCCCAGGCAGCGCCGCCCCACTCCCCTCCTCCATCAAAACCCGGAAAAATGAGGGTTCCCTGTTCGCTGGCAGGGATAAACTGCTGGCCTTTTTTATACGAACGGAACAACTCCAGCATCGAATCGCGGTCGGCAGAGTATGGATTAATATCCGCTTCGGTCAGGGTATTGCGGGCAAATGCGGGTAAATCCACAGGTACGGGCTGCGTGGGCCAGGCATGCTCACCGGGCACCTCAGAGGCAGGAACGGGGCGTTCCTCCACGGGATAGAGCGGCTTGCCCGTTTCGCGGTCGAGGACAAATACAAAACCCGATTTGGTGATCTGGGCTACTGCATCCACCTTTTTGCCATTGATATTCAAGGTAATCAGGTTGGGCGGCGCAGGCAGGTCGCGGTCCCAGATGTCGTGGTGGATGGTCTGAAAATGCCAGCGAAGTTTACCCGTTGCAGCTTCGAGGGCCAGCACGCAGTTGGCATAGAGGTTTTCGCCCTCCCGGTTTCCGCCATAAAAATCGAAAGATGCCGATCCGGT
>RDXT01000382.1 GCA_004292985.1 Bacteroidota bacterium | reverse complement strand
GACCCTGAGCTGTGCGCCTGTGGCCGTTCGCTTTACCGATCTCAGCACCGGAACAAGCCCTGCCACAAGCTGGCTCTGGAACTTTGGCGACGGCAGCACCTCGACCCAGCGCGATCCCGTGCATACCTACGTGAGCAATGGCAGCTATACCGTTACGCTGATTGTCGGTGATGTAAATGGCTGCATGGATACCCTGGTGAAACCTTCCTATATCCGTCTGAATCCGCCTGTTGCTAACTTCACAGCAGGCACACTGGCCGGATGTACGGGTACTGCGGTGCAATTCAGCGACATTTCGCTTTCCGACACCACCCTCACCGGCTGGCTCTGGAACTTTGGCGACGGCAGCACCTCGACCCTTCAGAATCCGCAATATACCTACAGCGCTGCGGGGGTATATGATGTAACGCTGATCATCACCAATGCCACGGGTTGCCGTGATACCCTGGTGCGGAGCAACTACATCAACATTTATACCGCTCCTACAGCTGCATTTACGCCTTCTTCGCCCAATGGATGCTCTCCGCTGCCGATCAGTTTCAGCAATACCTCTGTGGGTAATTCGGGGGTAATCGTAAGTCAGTTGTGGAATTTTGGCGACGGAAACACCTCCACACAGGCAACGCCTTCGCATACCTATCTTACTCCGGGCACCTACACCGTAACGCTGACTGTAACCGATGCCAACGGCTGTACCGGAACCACCAGCCAGACGATCCGCGTCTATGCCCTGCCAAATGCTAACTTTTTCACCAACAGCAACCAGGGCTGCGCAGGTACTGCCATTCAGTTTGTGAATACTTCTACCGGGCCAAATGGTCTGGCTACCTACAAGTGGTATTTCGGCGACGGAGACAGTTCCTCCGCGGCTGCGCCTTCGCATTTCTACGACATGCCGGGTACCTATAGCGTAACACTGATTGTGTTTGATCCGAACGGCTGCTCCGATACGCTGGTGCGCAGCAACTACATCCGCCTGCGGCATCCGGTGGCAGACTTTGTATCGGGAAGCACAGATATTTGTCCCGGAGATCTTGTGGTGTTTAATGACCGATCTGTAAGCGATACCAGCATCGTGGCATGGGACTGGACCTTTGGCAATGGCCAGACCTCGACCTTGCAGAACCCTTCGGTGGTGTACAGCCAGAGCGGCACCTATAGCGTGAGCCTGATTGTGACCAATGCCCTGGGTTGCCGCGATACCCTGCTGCGGAGCAACCTGATCGAAGTGGCTACCCGTCCTGCTGCGCAGTTTGCAGTCTCCGACCCGGAGGGTTGCACGCCTTTCAGCGTGAGCATGACCAATACGAGCGCCGCAGCCACCTGGCCGATCGTCGGCTACCAGTGGACCTTTGGCAACGGCCTGAGTTCCAACCTGCCCAATCCGGCAGTTACCTATACCGCCGCAGGCAGCTACCAGGTTATGCTGATCGCCACCGACCAGAATGGCTGCCGCGACACCGCTGTGCAGACGGTGCGTTCGCTGACCCTGCCCCAGTCCAACTTCGTATCCAATGACCGGGTAGGTTGTGCGCCTGAGGCAGTAGATTTCCTCAGCACAGCGACAGGAGACTATGCCATTACGGGCTATCAGTGGAACTTTGGGGATGGCAACACCTCGCCGCTGCAATTCCCGACCCACGTGTATCAAAACGACGGCACCTATACCGTAAGCCTCACCGTAACCGATATCAATGGTTGCGTGGATACGGAAGTGAAGCCTCAGTATGTGCGCCTGAGCCATCCGGTGGCCAATTTTACCTTCAGCCAGAGCAGCATTTGCCCCGGTACCGCCATCAGCTTCCAGGATGCCAGTACGCCTGATACGACCCTCAGCAACTGGACCTGGAACTTCGGGGACGGCACTTCTTCGACCCTGCAAAGTCCGCAGCATATCTATACCGTTCCGGGCACCTATACCGTGACCCTGACCGTGCGCAACGTGCTCGGATGTGAGGATATGGAAGTAAAAACAGCCCTGATTCAGGTACAGCAGGCACCTACCACCCAGTTTACTCCTTCGGCTGTGGCAGGATGCTCGCCTCTGCGGGTGAACTTTACCAATACGACCGTCATTAACTCGGCGCAGGTGGTGAGCTGGCTCTGGAACTTTGGCAACGGCGTGACCTCCACGCTTGTGAATCCGGCTTATACCTTTGTGACGCCCGGCACCTATGCCGTTACCCTGACAGCGACCGATGCTGTGGGCTGCGCGACGACCTATACGCAAAACATTGTGGTGTATCCGCTTCCGGTAGCCGGGTTTGTGGCCAGCGACAGTGTGGGTTGTGCGCCTGCTCCGATCACCTTCTTTAGCCAGACGGGCGGGGTAAATGTGATTGCAGCCTGGCAATGGAGCTTCGGTGACGGAGGCAGCGCCAACACGCCAGTGCCGATTCATACCTACACCAATGACGGGGTATATGATGTGCAGCTGATTGTGACTGACATCAACGGCTGCCGCGATACGCTGGCCAAACCCAACTACATCCGCCTGAACCATCCGGTGGCTAATTTCCTGGTGGACGATGACGAGATTTGTCCGGGAACCCAGGTGCAGTTCAGTGACAACTCCGAGCCGGATACGACCCTTGTGAGCTGGCTCTGGAACTTTGGCGACGGCAGTACCTCCACCCAGCCCAATCCGGTGCATATCTATTCAACGCCAGGCACTTACACCGTGACCCTCCGCGTAACGAACGTACTTGGATGCAGCGACGAGGAGATCAAAACCCAGTTTATCGAGGTGCTGAATCTGCCCACACCTGCCTTCAGCATGAGCGACACAACCGGATGCCCGCCGATGCTGGTCAATTTCAGAGACCTTTCTTCGGGGAATCCTTCTCCGGTGGCAAGCTGGAGCTGGGACCTGGGCAACGGCCTCACCTCAGCGGTACGCAATCCCTCGGCCTACTATCCGAATCCGGGTGTATATCCCGTAACGCTGACCATTACCGACTTTAAGGGTTGCGTTTCTACCCTGACCCAGAACGTAACCGTCATTAACCCGCCCCAGGCCGCATTTACAGCCAGTGACACCGTGGGTTGCGAGGC
>RDXT01000381.1 GCA_004292985.1 Bacteroidota bacterium | reverse complement strand
GCCTGGATGTTTTCGATATTGGGCAGCATAATGCGGCTCAGGGCAATGGTGCGCACGTATTCGTCGGGCGAAACGGTGTTCCGGATGTTGCGGACCTTGCGCAGCAGGGTGCCGTCGTCCTGGTAAGGCCAGGGGATAAAGGCTTTGAAGCCGATGCTGCCGGCGGGACGCTCGGCCTGCACAGCGCGGATGCGCACCAGGTGGTCGAAACGCTCTTCGATGGTCTCGATGTGGCCAAACATCATGGTGGCGCTGGTCGGCAGATTCAGTCTGTGGGCGGCGCGCATCACGTCGAGCCACTCTTCGCCTCCGCATTTACCCGTCGAAATGATGCTCCGCACGCGGTCGGCCAGAATCTCGGCACCAGCCCCCGGCATAGAGTCCATGCCCGCATCTATCAGACGTCGGAGGGTCTGCTCGTGGCTCAGGCCTGAAAGGCCGGAGATGTGGGCGATTTCGGGCGGTCCGAGGGCATGCAGGCGCAGGTGCGGAAACCAGGTTTTGAGCTTGCGGAAGGTATCTTCGTAAAATTCGATGCCCAGTTTCGGGTGGTGGCCCCCCTGGAGCAGGAACTGGTCACCTCCCAGCGCGAAGGTCTCCTCGGCCTTGCGGCGATAGGTTTCGTCGTCGGTGATGTAGGCCTTATCTTTAAATTTATCTGTCGGCGGCACGAAGAAGTTGCAAAACTTGCAGTTGGCCACGCATACATTGGTTGTATTAACGTTCCGGTCTATCTGCCAGGTAACGACACCCGCCGTATCCTGTTTCTGGATTTTCCGCAGTTCGTTGGCGGTAAACATCAGTTCGTCGCTACCGGCGTGGTGAAACAGGTGCACCCCCTCTTCTGCGCTGAGAAACTGAAAATCGAGGGCTTTGGCGAGCAGGTCGGTCGTATTCATGCGTGACAAATGTTCATTAGGCAAAAGTACCTATTAAACAGGAAAAATCGTATAAAAGTTTCAGGAAATATTGAAAGGAGACTCAATTCACCCGTACCTTCAGCGTTGCAAATCTGCCATCTGCCTGAATACGAAGCAGATACCAGCCCGAAGCGAGGTTGCTGATATCGAGGCTGATGCCTTCGGCTCTGACCTCCTCCACCCGCAGCGTTTGTCCGAGCAGATTGAGCAACTGCACCTGCACGAGGTTTCCTTTCCAGTCCCAGCTTACATTCAGCTCATTGTCGGCGGGATTTGGATAGGCGTTTACCTGCCAGGCAGGGGCGGGATCTATGGCAGCGGTGCTCGCAGGTTCTTCTCCCGTGGAAAACAGCATCAGGCCACCGCGGGCATTGCCAACGACCCAGGTGAGTTTGCCTGAAGTGTCCAGCACGGCAGCGGCAGGAGCGGCCATAGCGCCGAAGTCGAAGCCGAAGAGGTCACCCGATTTCACCAGCGGATTGATGCCTGCCTGCGCGATGTTGTCGTAGATTTCGATAAAGCCCGTCTCTTCACCTGCCAGAAACTCCATTTCGGGATCATTGTCAATGTTGGCAAAACGGGGTTTGGCAAAGCCGCTGAAAGGCGAATTAAACTCATTGCTGAGCTGGATGTCTCCCCATTTGGCGGTTTCGATGGTAAACTGGGCATTGGCGGCGGTGCCTGTGTTGCGGTAAAACACAATCTGCCCGGCCTGGTTGCCGATAAAGAGGTCGAGGTCACCGTCGTTGTCAATGTCAAACAGTTCCGGAGCGCTGGCCGAACCTGCATCTATGGCCGTGAGGTTGGCATCTTTGAGCAGTTGTCCGGGTACAGGAGTAAAATTAGCGGGCTGTCCGGGGGGCGCAATGTTGCGGTAGTAGTACAAGGTGCCTCTCTGGTTGCCCAGCAGCAGATCCGGATCGCCATCGCCATCGAGGTCTCCCGCTGCAGGCGAAATGGCCGAAAGTGCCGGAAGCACAAAACTTACATTTACATAGTCGCGGGTAAGTAGCTGAAAGGCCGGTGCTTGCGCCGAACCTATGTTTTTGTACAGATGCAGTTCGTAGGTGAGAATGGAGTCTGCCAGGGTATTGTAATAGGCATAGGATCCCCCCAGGAGCAGGTCTTTGAGGCCGTCGGCATTGTAGTCTATAAAGGCAGGCGAAGTGGCATCTCCGGCATCTATCTGGGTCGAAGGCAAAAAGCTGCGCCCCGCAAACTGAAAATCCACATTATTATCTGCGCCGTTGTTGAGATACAGGGCTGTGCCGTTCACATTTTCCGAACCAATCTTAATATTAGGCGCTACAAGCAGGTCGCGGCTCTTATCATTATTCACATCCACATGAAAAAAGGCCGGAAAAACATCCACATCAATCGCAGAATCCTGCAGGGGATACCGCACCTCCAATGAGTCCATATAGGCATTGTACATCGTACCTCCATTGAAAACCGCCACGGCATTTGAGTAAGAGACATCGCCCAGCAGCACATCTTTGAGTGAGTCGGCATCGGTGTCGAGGATCAGGATAGTCGTACCCTCGTGGCGGGAGCTTCCATCGGGATTTTCCTCCACCTCTCCGGTGCTGTTGGGGCAGAAAAGACTGTCGAAGAGGATGACCGTATTGTCAACATTGCTCTCCGAAAAATACCCCCAGCAGGAGGTTTCGCGCTCATAAATCAGGGTATCGCAGCGCCCGAAGCGCTCCATCGCCATGTTCCGGTGCAGGGCCAGGCGGTTAAAGCCATTTTGCGTCGCTACAATATCAATGTCTCCATCATAATCTATATCCGTGATGCCCGGCATATCGGTGCGGGTCTGGTAAAGGTTGAGCAGGGTATTTGACATCGAAAGCAGGGGGTCGTAGCGCATGACAAATCCCACAGAATCGCCGTTGTAAACCACATTTTCATATACGCGGAAGTTTTGCCCGCTGCCCCTTCCACAAAAAATATCCACATCGCCATCGCAGTTGTAATCCACGAGCAGGGCCCACTGCACGCATTTGCAGCTATCAAAACGGCTTGCAAACTCCGGTGCGTAGCGGTATTTGATCTGGCCGGGCAGCCCCTCATTGATGTAGGGGGTAAAGGTGGCACCGTCGCGCTCAAACACCACCAGGTCCAGTTGTCCGTCG
>RDXT01000852.1 GCA_004292985.1 Bacteroidota bacterium | reverse complement strand
CTGGTGATTGGCCTGAGCCATTTCGGATACTCTGCGCCCTACAAGGTGCTGGACGAGAAGTTTGGATTTACCCCTGAAAATGTACACCAGAAGGCGCTGGCCTACTTAGCGAAGTAAGGAAAAGGCAGCTATTTCACGATCTAATAATTCTCCCCAGGAAAGGTTTTTTTTCTGGGGAGTCTTTATTATATTTTTGTAGCTCTCCTAATCCTGAAATCTATGGCCCGGCTGTTTACGATTGCCTTGCTGGCACTTGCTGTTTTTGCTGCACGCGATTTTTCCCGGACTGCCACCCGGCACCCGCTAAAAGCGCATGCGGACATCGTGAATCCCAAAAAGACAAAAAGTGTGGAAAACCGTGCCGAAGCCGTAGAAGAGCGCCTGCGCTTCGACTTCGACATGCTGAAGGACCCTGCCACCGGTGAAATACCCGAAGGAATACGCCAGCTCGAACTGGCGCAGGCGTATCGGGCACCACTGATGGAAACCAATACCCGCAACGCATTTGTCAGTGTGCGGAGCCGGGGACCAGTGAATCTGGGTGGACGTACACGGGCCATGGCTTTTGATGTAAGATATAATGGTACAACCAATAAAATTATCCTTGCAGGTGGTGTAAGCGGCGGAGTATTCCGAAGCGATAATGGCGGCCTCTCCTGGACCAAGGTTTCTTCTCAAAATGAAATTCACAACGTAACCGCACTGGCACAGGACCCCCGGCCCGGTTTTCAGGATATCTGGTACTACGCTACGGGCGAACAGTCAGGAAATAGTGCCTCATTAGGGACACCTTACCATGGTCAGGGCATCTGGAAATCCACGGATAATGGCCTGACCTGGACTTTATTAGGCAACTCCAATACGGGCGCCCTGGAATCTTTTGATAACTGCGTAGATTTTTGCAGTAAGCTCGTTGTAAACCCTGCCAATGGGCATGTATATGCGGCTGTGAGTGGCGAAATTATTCGTTCAACCAACCAGGGATCGAGCTGGAGCAGCGTATTGGGCCCTACTTGCTTTACAAACGGGGGTACCACGGACATCGTATGTAGTAGTTCCGGGCAGTTGTATGCCGCTTTTGCCGGCATCCACGCGGCTGCGGATGACGGCGTATGGACCTCAGCCAGCGGAGGTGCAGGCACCTGGACCCGTATCGCCAACAGCGGCGCAGTTGCCGGCTGGAACGCCAGCGGTGGCTATGGACGCTGCGTACTGGCACTGGCTCCATCCAATCAGAACAAGCTATTCGCCCTGTATGACAACGGCTTTGTCAGTTCTTGTACGGGCGTCGAAGGGATAGAGGCGGATCTGTTTGTTTATGATGCCACTACGGGTATATGGACAGATCTGAGTACTAACCTGCCCAACGAAGCGGGCTGCCTCGATGGCAATGATCCCTTTGCGGTGCAGGGCGGATATGATCTGGTCGTGGCGGTCAAGCCTGACGATGAGAACACCGTATTTGTCGGCGGTACCAATCTTTACAGATCTACAACGGGCTTTACGACAGCCGGAGCTACTACCCGTATCGGAGGCTACGTTTCATCTGCCAGCTATGCCAATTATACCAACCACCACGCCGACATCCATTGTCTGGTCTTTGAACCCGGCAACCCCAGTGTGATGTGCAGCGGTACGGACGGCGGAATACACCGCGCAGACATTACTGCGGCTACGCCATCCTGGACCAGTCTGAACAACAAATACCTCACCTACCAGTACTACCACGTAGCCATAGACCCTGCTACTGGCAGCAACTATGTGATCGGAGGCTTGCAGGACAATGGTACCAAACAGTCAGCCTCCGGAAGCTACCACAGTGGATTAGGAAGCGGTGATGGGGTCGCCGTTGGTATTGCCACGCCCTACCTCCGCTATTATGGCTCACAGAGAGGCAGCATTGTCCGCGAAGGAACGAATATTAAGCCAACTGGCTCAGGCTCAGGCATTTTCGTTACTTACTTCTACCTCGACCCTGACAATACCAGTATCCTGTATTATGCCAGCAATGATGCCCTCTACCGCACGATCAATGCCCCTGCGGTAACTACGGCCACCTGGACAAATATGACAGGAATTGCCACTGCGCTTACGTCCAATATCCGTGCGATGGCAGCCACCCGCAGCAGCGGCTACAATGCCTCCAATGCTGCCCGCAAACTTTATATAGGCACCAGCGGGGGCCAGTTGTACCGGCTCAACGACCCAGCCTATGCAGCGGCAGCCACCGCTCCCGTCAACATCACTCCCGGAACGGCGGGTGCAGGCGTGGTGAGCGGCATTTCGGTAAATCCCAACGACGACCGCGAAATCCTGGTTACTTATTCCAACTACGGCATCAACAGTGTGTATCATACCACGAATGCCGACAACGCTGCACCCACCTGGACCAATGTGGAAGGCAACATCAGCCTGCCCTCTTTCCGCTCCTGTGCCATTATGATAGACGGTGGCACGACTTACTATGTTGTGGGTACGTCTGTGGGTATGTATTGCACCACTACCCTGAATGGTGCGGCAACCGTCTGGAACCGCATCGGTGCACAAAACCTGGGCTACGCTGTCGTGAGCTCTATGGCTCTCCGTCCCGCAGACAATACCCTGCTGGCAGGAACCCATGGCAATGGTATGTTTATGGTATCACCGCCCCGCGCGCCGGAGATCCAGTTTGCCGCAGCAAGTTCCTCTTCGCTCGAAGGCGGGCCACTGACTGAGCCTGGCTGCCGTCGCTATCGCGACTATGATATTCCCGTAACCATCAGCGGAGTACCTGTGGGTGCAGCAACCCTGACCATAACGCCCGCAGGAAGTGCAGCAGAAGGCCGCGATTACGACATATTAAACCCCGGCAAGCAGCTGATTTTCCCTGATGGAAGCGGCGAAACGCAAAACCTGCTCCTGCGGGTATATGACGACAGCCAAAACGAGCTTAACGAAACGATTACCTTTACATATACACTCTCCGGAGCTACGAATGCTGTGGCAGCAGGTGTAAATCAGAGCCATACCCACACCCTCAAAAGCGATGATCCTGACCCGGCCACTTCGGTGCTGGTGTACAAAGAGGATTTTGAAGGCGATCTGGTGTTGGGCGGGCTGGGTGGCTCCAACTGGGCAGCAGGCTCATTTTCCGGCACATCAGGTCAGTGGATTATTGGCTCACAAGGCAGCCTCAGCGGCAACAAATGTGCCTATTTTTCACGCAACGGAGATGTGTTTGCTTATAACCCGCTTTCTACACGCGATGTGGTGTTGCAGAGTGCTCCCATCAACGCCACCGGCCTCTCCGGCCTTACCCTGAGCTTTGACTTTAAGGCAGAAGGTGAAAATGCTGCCGATTACGGGCGCCTGGTGTATTCGTTGAATGGGGTTAACTACTTTACCATCGAAGGCAGCACTACAACACCCTATGTGAATCAGGCTGTGGCAACTACGCGCAGTGTTGCCTTACCTGCTTTGCTGGACAATACTACCTTTTACCTCGGCTGGCGCTGGATACATAATAACAATGGCGTCGGCGCTACTCCCTTTGCCATAGATAATGTGGTCGTTACCAGCAGCACAAGGGCCGTTGAAACGCAACTAAATGCGACGGACGAAGAGTACCTCGGTCCCTTCCAGACAGCGGCTTTTTATGAAGGCGGCGAGCTGATCGCAGTGATCGAAAACACCAGTGCCCACAACTATGGTTGTACTTCAGTAACCGTAAATCGTGCAGGCACAGGCGTGGCAGAATTCTGGAATGCAACAGGCGATGCCAACGACCTCGCCGCCAAGACAGTCCTCGTTACGCCGGAATTCAATAACCCGGCGGGTAGCTATAACGTAACGCTCTACTATTCACAAGCAGAGGTAAACGGCTGGCAAACAGCCACAGGAAAGACCTGGGCTACCGATGCGAAAATGGTGAAAAGCCCCGGTGCCATTGCCAACGTTACCCCAGCCAACCCCTATCCCGACGGTAGCATTGATGTGGTAAACGGAACAAAAGGCGCTTTTGCCACAACCGACTCCTACATCCAGGCCAGTTTCACCAATGGATTTTCAGGCTTTGGCGTTGGAGACCCCGGCGCAGCCCCGCCCACCTTACCTGTGGAGTGGCTGAGTGTGCGTGCAAAAGCGGAAAAGCAGCAGGTAATCGTAGAGTGGCAAACTGCGGAGGAGTTGAACAATGATTACTACGAAGTGGAGCGCATGGGTAGCGCCGGTAGCTTTGAAGCCATTGGGCAGGTAGCCTCCCGTGGCAACAGCGTTTCGCCACAAGGCTATCGCTTCTACGACCGCCAGCCGATGGCGGGCCGAAATGTGTATCGCATCCGTCAGGTGGACAGCGATGGCCGATTTAGCTACTCGTCCAGCGTGGAAGCTTTTGCAGATGGCATTGCCCTCTTCTCTGTTGCCCCTTCGCCCTTCGGATCGCAGTTGGGCTTGCGGTATGCAGGTCAGGCAGCACAGCAGGCGACTTTCCGTCTATACACCTACGAAGGTCGGCAGGTTCTTTCCCACGAATGGACTGCATCGCCGGGCAGCTCCGAAATGCTTGATACAGAGCATCTTGCACCGGGCATCTACCTCTATGAACTGCGCAGTGGCGGCCAGGTGCAGAAGGGTAAACTGGTAAAGCGGTGAATGGCGTATATGATACGCAGCTACGAGGGAATGTCCAATCTTTTCTTACTCCCCGAAATAGCACTTCCTGCAGCGGGGTTCGTAGGCATCTTTTTCGCCCAGCAGCACACGCTCTGAGTCGGGGCTGTGCCGGTAGGAGTAGTTGGCAAGAGAGCCGCAGACCTGGCAAATGGCGTGTACCTTGGTTACAAACTCCGCAGTCGCCAGCAGGCCGGGCATGGGGCCGAAAGGCTCACCCAGGTAATCCATATCCAGACCCGCTACCACTACCCGCATCCCGCGGTTGGCCAGCTCGCGGGCGACCGGAATGATTTCCATATCGAAAAACTGCGCTTCATCTATCCCCACCACTTCGGCATCTCCGGCCAGGAGCAATACGTCAGCAGCAGCGGAGACCGGGGTGGACGGAAAGGCATTCTGGTCGTGGGAAACGATTTCGTCGTGGCTGTAGCGGGTGTCGAGCAGGGGCTTAAAAATCCGGATGCGCTGGTTGGCAATCTGGGCGCGGCGGAGCCTGCGGATGAGTTCCTCCGTTTTACCCGAAAACATGCTTCCGCATACCACTTCTATCCATCCCGCTTTGCGGTTGGTAGCATTTACTTCGATAAACATTCAGGAAGGATTTTGAGCAAGCTCGTTGATCCGGGAGAGCGCATCTTCGGAGGCACGCTGCTCGGCCGATTTTTTATTTTTCCCTTCTCCCACCCCCAGCACGTTCTCGCCCACTTTTGCCTGAATACGGAAAACCTTGTTTCGTCCTTCGCCCATTTCCTCCAGCACTTCAAATGTGAGCATACCCATGCGGGCCTTCTGCACGTATTCGATCAGCTTATTTTTATGGCTGATGATCTGTATTTCGACGGTCTGGAGGTGAATATAAGGCTCGATGATGCGGGTGTGAATGAAGTGCCGGGCGCGTTTGAAACCCAGATCGAGAAACACGGCACCGATAAAGGCTTCGAGCGCATCGCCAAACATGGAGTCATTGATCTGACCCGCCTGGCGGTGGCGCACAAGGGTATCGAGACCTATTTTCCGGCAAATGTCATTGAGAGACTTCCGGTTTACGATTTTGGATCGCATTTCGGTGAGGAAGCCTTCGTCACGGGTAGGATAAATCTTGAACAGATACTCCGCAATCATCATGTCCAGAATGGCATCGCCCAGAAACTCCAGGCGCTCATTGCAGCCCAAAGCGTTCAGACGCGCGCGGTCAGCGGCATTCTCAACTGACTTCACAGAGGAACTGTGCGTCAGCGCGAGCCGATACAGAAAGAGTTCACGCGGAGCAAAACCTGAAATCTCGTTGATCGCTTTACACAGGTCTTTGTCGCGGGACAAAAAGAGGTTGTAGAACTGTTTAATAGGCAACATATATCAACCAAACCCGCGACAATATAAGCATATGTCAGCGAAGCGACAAAAGAGAATGTGTGTTTTCCTTCTCAGGGAAAATTATTTTCCGGAAACAAAGTCCGGTTTCTTGAGAATGATCGAGGTATTGTGTCCTCCGAAGCCGAAGGTATTGCTGATAGCAACGTTCACAACCCGCTCCTGCGCCTTGTTGAAGGTGTAATTGAGATCACACTCAGGGTCAGCCTGCTCGAAGTTGATGGTCGGAGGAATCAGGCTGTTTTTGATTGCGAGCACACCTGCAATGGCTTCGATCGCCCCTGCCGCGCCGAGCAGGTGCCCGGTCATGGACTTGGTGGAGCTGATATTGAGCTTGTGGGCATGCTCACCGAAGACCCGTTTGATGGCATTGGACTCGCTCACGTCTCCCAGCGGGGTGGAAGTGCCGTGTACGTTGATGTAGTCCACGTCCTCGGCGCTGATTTCAGCATCTTTGAGGGCGTTGCGCATCACCTGGGTGGTGCCCAGGCCTTCGGGATCGGGCGCTGTGATATGGTGGGCATCTGCGGAGAGTCCGATACCGGCAATTTCGGCATAGATTTTTGCTCCGCGGGCCACGGCATGTTCATATTCTTCGAGCACGAGGCAACCGGCGCCTTCGCCGATCACAAAGCCATCGCGGCGCACATCGAAGGGCCGGCTGGCAGACTTGTACTCTTCATTGTTTTCGGAGAGCGCCTTCATGGCATTAAAGCCGCCTACCCCCATTTCGGTGATCGGCGCTTCGGAGCCACCCGCGAGCATCATGTCGGCATAGCCAAACTTGATGAGCATGAAGGCATCAATGATACAGTTGGACGAAGTAGCGCAGGCAGATACGGCAGAGTAATTCGGGCCTCTGAGTCCGTATTTGATCGAGATCTGGCCTGCACCAATGTCAATGATCATTTTAGTAATGAAGAAGGGATTCATCCTCGGAATTTTACCACCTTCCACAAAAGAGGTAACTTCTTCTGCAAACACGTGAATCCCCCCGATGCCCGATCCCATGATCACGCCGAAGCGGCTCAGATCTTCGTTTTCGAGGTTAAATGCAGCATCAGCCATCGCCTCATCGGCGGCTACGATGCCATATTGAACAAAAGGATCCAATTTGCGCACATTTTTCCGGTCGAAATAGGCCGTAGCGTCAAAGTTTTTGACTTCACAGGCGAACTTCGTCTTGAAATGTGTGGTGTCGAAATGAGTGATCCAATCAGAGCCGCTGACACCATTGGACAACGCGTCCCAGTACTGGGGCACATTATTTCCAACAGGGGTCAGGGCACCTAAACCGGTGATGACAACCCTTCTTCCTTGCATGTATCAGGTATTACTACTTAGCCGTTTCCTCAAGATACTTGGTAGCATCTCCTACCGTTACGATTTTTTCGGCGGCTTCATCTGGAATGCTGAGGTTGAATTCTTTTTCAAACTCCATGATCAGCTCGACTGTATCCAGAGAATCTGCGCCCAGATCATTGGCAAAACTGGCTTCGGGGGTTACCTCAGAGGCTTCCACGCCCAGCTTGTCAACAATGATTTCCTTCACGCGTTCTGCAATGCTCTTGCTCATGTGTAACAGTTCCGTTAGGTTAGAAGATTTGTAAAAAATTTGGGCAAATATAATACTTTCCGAAATGGTTCAACGTTGCTGCGTCACTTATTTTTTTAACTTCGCAGCAAAGAAAGGGAAAATTTTGATGAAACGTGCTCATATACAAGCAGATGCAGAAAATGTTTTTCGCTTGTCAGGCCCCGGTTCACACGAAAAAAAAGAAGCCATTTTGTTACAAAGTCCATGATTCACCCGCAAAACCACCCTCTCCTGCCCGCCCTGCCTGAGACAAAAGCAATTCCCGATTTCATCCTCATCCGAATTTTCACCAGATTCGCCCCGGATATCCTCCCAACCTTTGATCTCACCCATATTCGTAATATCAAAAACGTACTGCCTTGACACCTATTCATCTTCGCAGAACCAAAATCGTTGCAACAATTGGCCCCGCCTGCTCTTCCAAAGAGGTGATGCTGCAACTGGTAGAGGCTGGCATGGACATTGCCCGCCTCAATTTTTCCCATGCTGACCACGCCACGCATGAGAAATCCCTCAACACCGTCCGGGAAATCAACAAGGAACATGGCACCCGCATCGCCATCCTCCAGGACCTTCAGGGTCCGAAAATCCGGATCGGCGACCTGAAAGAGGATGTCAAAATCAAAGAGGGGCAGATCATTACCCTCCGCTCCGACATCCGGGTGCAGGAAGACGATGAGTTTCTCCCCGTTCAGTACAACACCATCGCCAAAGACGTAAAAGTGGGCGATCCGATCCTGATTGATGACGGAAAGGTCGAGTGCGTGGTGCTGGAAACCAACAACCGGAACCTGGTGAAACTTCAGGTGATTGCAGGAGACGTAATCATGAGCCGCAAAGGGGTAAACCTCCCTCAAACGGTGATTACTGAGCCTACGATTACCGAAAAAGACTTCCGCGACATCGAGTTTGCCATCAAACACGGTGTAGAGTGGCTGGCCCTTTCTTTCGTGCGCTCTGCCGACGACATCAAGCTCCTGAAAGAGCTGATCCGCCTCAAAAACGGGGTTTCCCGCATCATCGCGAAGATCGAAAAGCCCGAAGCGCTCCGCAACCTCGATGAGATCATCCAGGTATCGGATGCGATCATGGTAGCCCGCGGCGACCTGGGTGTGGAGATTCCGATGGAAGAAGTACCCGCCTGGCAAAAACGCATTGTGAAAAAGTGTAACCTCGCCGGCAAACCGGTCATTGTGGCAACCCAGATGATGGAGTCCATGATCACCAACAAGCGCCCTACCCGCTCCGAAGCCAGCGACGTCGCCAACGCCCTCGTGGACGGTGCCGACGCTGTGATGCTCTCCGCAGAGACCTCCACTGGCCGCTATCCGATAGATGTGGTTTCGAGCATGAACCGCATCCTGAGCAGCGTGGAAAAAGAAGAGGAAGGCATTTACTACCGCAACATGGATCAACTCCCTGAAAATGCGGAGCCGACCAGTTCAGCGATCATCACGACTGCCTGCCAGCTTGCCAAAGGCGCCGACGCCAAAGCGATCCTGGCCATGACCCGCTCCGGCTACACCGCCAACCAGCTCAGCCGCTGCCGTCCGAAGTCGCTGATCTTTGCCTTTACCAATGATCCGCTGCTGCTCACTACCCTCAACCTGGTATGGGGCGTAAAACCCTTCTTCTACGACCAGTTTGTGAGCACCGACGATACCATTACCGACTGCCAGAGCATCCTTCAGGAAAAAGGCCTGATCGAAGCTGACGATGTGGTAGTCAACACCGGCTCCATGCCCCTGCATGAGCACGGCCTGACCAATATGCTGAAAATCAGCCGCGTAAAGGCCAAGCATGTCTGATCCGGAACCGATGAATGATGCCCTGACAGAGAAGGGAAATAAAACTCCTTCTCTGTCAGGCAATTTCCTTTCGGCAGTGATCATTACCTTAAACGAAGAAAAAAACATTGGCCGCTGCCTCAGCTCCCTCGCAGGCCTGGCCGATGAAATTGTCGTCATAGACTCCGGTTCGACAGACCAAACGGTCGAAATATGCCGGAAAAAGGGAGCAAAAGTGGTCTTTCACCCCTTTGAAGGCCACATAAGCCAGAAAAACTTCGCACTTACCCAGGCAAGCCACGAATTAGTGCTGAGTTTGGATGCAGATGAAGTCCTGAGCGAAACCCTCCACAGCTCTATTCTGGCCATAAAGCAGCACAGGCTGCACGATGCCTATACATTTAACCGATTAAACATCTATTGCGGCAGAGAAATCCGCCACGGAGGATGGTATCCTGACCGAAAACTGCGGCTGGCCCTTCGCTCGCAGGTGCAATGGACGGGCATAGACCCTCATGACCAGCTAAGCCCTTCGGCAAGGGCACGGGTGGCATGGCTCGAAGGCGATCTGCTGCACTACAGCTATGACAGTGTGGAGTCGCACCTGCGAAAAGCAGTAAGCTATGCAGCTATCGGCGCGAAAGCGCGGGCGGCACGGGGGCATAAAGCCACGTGGATCAAACTGATTATCAGTCCTATAGCCATTTTTTTCCGCCGCTATGTGCTACAAATGGGCTTTCGCGACGGATGGTACGGATGGATCATCAGCCTCGTTTCTGCATGGGAAACGTGGATGAAATATGCCCTGCTGAGGGAAATGGGAAAAAAACAGCCGCCTTTATAGATACTTCAGCAATTCGGCAGCTACCTGCTCCGAGCCGAAATATTTGAGCTTGGCTGCACCGGGCTTATAGAGATAAATATTCACTGCATCTTCGGTATAGCCAAAATAGCGCTCAAACTTATACTCGGTATCCTGAAGGAAATACAACTTCGTAAGGCCGGAACGGCCAAAATGCGTGTCGCGGAAGGTGCTTACTGCCTTGGCATCGCTCTCGATCGTTACCCAGACCAACTGGATATTCTGAAAGCGGGAGGCGGACTGGGCGATATTTTTGGCCTGCGTTTCACAATGTTCGCAGTAAGGGTCAAAAAACATGATGAACACTGACTTGCTCAGGTCGAGGTTGTCGCGGGTGAATGTTTTGCCGCTGAGGTCTTTAAACGAAAACCAGGGGATGGTCTGGGCAAAAGAAGCTGTTATCGAAAACAGAATGAGGGTAAGGAAAAATACACGCTTCATTGGTTCAATAGATTGTTTGAGGAGTTTAACGGAAAAATCAGACTTAAGATTACATTCTGCCCGAAATTGAAGGTAAATTTCTACTTTTCGGAAGCAAAATCCTTGTGTGAGAAAATTCCTGATTCCCCTGCTGCTCTGTGTGGCAGTAAAAGCCTGTGGTCAATCCACGATCCCTCCCAAGCGTGAATTTCGCGCGCTGTGGGTGGCTACCATTCACAACATAGACTGGCCCTCTGAGCGGGGTCTGCCGCCCGACAGCCAGCGAAGTGAGTTTCGCGCCCTGCTCGACACGGCCCAAAAGGCGGGATTTAACGCCATTATCGTGCA
>RDXT01000380.1 GCA_004292985.1 Bacteroidota bacterium | reverse complement strand
ATCCGCGAGGCGCTGCACCCGATGGCCGACCTCGCAACGGAACCCCGCTGGGCGCGCGTGAATGGTACCTTTGGCGAAGATGCGCAGCTTTCGGCCCGGATGACGGAATCCTATATCCTCGGCTTTCAGGGCGAAAAAATCGGCACAACAAGTGTGGCATGTATGACCAAGCACTTCTCCGGCGGCGGCCCGCAAAAAGAGGGCCTCGACTCCCATTTTGAGTTTCACAAAGGGCAAGTCTATCCCGGAAACAACTTTAGCTACCACCTGATCCCCTTTGAGGCGGCTTTCCGGGCACATACGGCTGCTATTATGCCTTATTATGGCATCCCTGTGGACCAGACAGAGGAAAATGTGGGCTTCTCCTACAACAAAGAGATCATTACGGGCCTGCTGCGTGAAAAATACAAGTACGACGGCGTGATATGTACCGACTGGGGCCTGGTTACGGACACACGCATGGGTCCGGCGATATGGCCGGCCCGCGCATGGGGTGTCGAAAGCCTGAGCCGGGAAGAGCGGGTGCTCAAAATTATCCAGGCGGGAGTGGACCAGTTTGGGGGTGAAAGCTGCCCTGAAATCGTGGTGCAACTGGTCAAAGAGGGCAAAGTCAGTGAGGCCCGGATAGATGAATCTGTGCGGAGGCTGCTGCGCCAGAAGTTCGAGCTGGGTCTGTTTGACAATCCCTATGTGGATGTGGAAAAAGCCCTGCAGACCGTAGGTCGCGAAGATTTCCGCAAAGCCGGTGAGGCCGCCCAGCGCCGTGCCTTTACCCTGCTGAAAAATGAGGCGAAAACCCTGCCCCTGGCTACCGGGAAGTATAAAATCTACGTGAAAAATGTGAAGCCTGAAGTCGCCGCCCGATATGGAACGGTGGTTGACAAGCCCGAAGATGCAGATTTTGCAATTATCCGGGTAAATACGCCCTGGTATCCGGTCGAAACGCAAAACCCGATGGCGCGGGGCTTTCACCACGGCGACCTCGACTTCAAAGGCCAGGAAAAAGAGGACATTCTTACCCTGCTGGCGACCGTACCCACGATCGTGGATATTTACTTAGACCGTCCGGCGGTGATACCTGAAATTTCGGCGAAATGCCGGGGCCTGCTCGCCAACTATGGCGCGAGCGACGAAGCGCTGTTAGATGTGATTTTTGGCAAAGCGAATCCTGAAGGGAACCTGCCTTTCGAACTGCCCTCCTCGATGGAGGCGGTCCGCAACCAGAAAGAAGACCTTCCTTACGACTCCAAAGATCCCCTCTACACGTTTGGATTTGGTCTGAGATACTGAGTTTTTCCCTGACTCAAAAAAGTCCCGGGAGGCTGTTCCGGGGCTTTTTTTATGCCCTTTTCTCAGACAAACTGTACGCGGAAGGTTGTGCCCTGTCCGGCCTGGCTCTCCACTTCGACCTTCCCGCCCAAGGCTTCTATCTGGCTTTTGGTGATAAAAAGGCCCATGCCCCGCGCATCCGGATTGCCGTGGAAGGTTTTATACATGCCGAACAATTTACCTCCGTTTTTTTTCAGGTCAATTCCCACACCATTATCACTGATCCTCAGCAAATGGCCACCCTCTCTGGGTTCGCACTCAAATACGATGTGCGGCTGGCGCTCAGGGTGGCTATATCGGATCGCATTGGAGAGAAAATTCAGAACAATGCTCTCCAGATAGGAGGGATTATGATGAATATGGATATCAGGCGATACATTATTGACAATCAGCGCCTTTTTTACCTGAATTTGTTCACTCAAAATGACCGTTGCCCTTGAAATATATTCATGCATCTGCAAAGGCTGCACTTTAATCTGCTCACTGGAGCGAACGGAGATCACTTCATTCAGGTTATCGAGTGTTTCCATGAGGTAATTCGACACTTTTTTCAAATTACCCAATACTTCCATTCTTCTTTCGCATGAATCCAGCTCCTCGATGTAATTGACCAGGGAGGAGATATTTCCTGCATGAGAGCGGAGGTTGTGCGACACCACGTAGGAGAAGTTGAGCAGGCGCTGGTTTTGGTCATTTAATAAGTCAAATGCCTTGTTAAGTTCAATTTCAGCCTTTCGCCGCTCCGTAATATCCGTTACAAAGATGGTAAGGCCGACCACTTCCCCATTTTCAGCCAAAATCGGCGAGTAACGGTTCTCCCAAAAGAGCCTGGCCAGCTTTTCGTCCCCATATTCTTCTACAAAAACGAGCTGCTCCCCCTCTAATACCCGGTCAAAATTGCGTTTTGCCTTACTCCGGTCTTCCTCAAAGGTGATTACCTCCAGCATATTCATCCCAATCTCGATGTCTGCCCCCCATATTTGCTTCATGATCTCCTTGTGGGCACGGGTAAATGACTTATACCGGTAGGACCTGTCCAATGAAAAAACGATAATTCCTTTGGGGCTTTCGAGGATCGAATGCAGAAAAGCATTGTTTTCCCGGAGTTGCTCCTCGGCCCGCTTCCGCTCGGTGATGTTGGTAATCATCGCAACAGCGCCTGCATATACGCCCTGTTCAAATAAGGGATTGGTCTCGACCAGTACCCAGACTTCCTGCCCGGTTTTGGAGCGGAAACAAAAGTCGTGCTGCTCGTTGATGCCTTTTTTGCGCCTTTCAATATTGGATTCTGCGATCCGGACGCCCTCTTCGTCCATAAAGGAAAAGAGCTCCATGCCCAGCATTTCTTCCGGCGTATAACCCAGCATGTTGGCCATCGAATGATTGACAAAAGAGGTGCGGTTATCCCTATCAATCATCCAGACACCCTCGCGGGCACCTTCAACGATGGTCCGGCACAGGTCTGCACTCATCGGCAGAACCCCATTCGTCTCTCCCTCGCGTATTGTATTCATATCAGGCACAGATACTTCTTCTACATCTCCCCATTCAAAGGTGAGTATGATAACGCGCGAACGCCCCAGAACTTGCTCCATCTGGCGGGCATTAACCTGGATTTTTGCACCGGCAGAGCTAAAAGTTTCCTCAAGCCTGTAGTTTTCACAGGTAATGTTTTTCGGCAGAATGTCCTCAAGCAGCCTGCGCATGCTGGGCAGGTTCCACCTCCCTTTGTCCATGATATACACG